>NZ_JBBJZX010000007.1:0-43200 GCF_038148935.1 Streptococcus pseudopneumoniae
TGTTTTGAGCAACCTGCGGCTAGCTTCCTAGTTTGCTCTTTGATTTTCATTGACTATAAAATGGTTTTAATTCTTTTTTTCAACTCTGGCACCACTTCTGTCTCAAACCAAGGATTTTTGGCCATCCAGATTTGATTTCGTGGTGAGGGATGAACTAGTGGAAAATAGTCTGGCAGATACTTCTGGTAATGTTTTACCCGTTCTGTCACCTTGCCACTGATTTTCTCCTGTAAATAGTAGGCTTGGGCATATTGTCCAATCAAGAGAGTTAACTGAATATCTGGTAGTTCTTGCAAGAGCTGTGGATGCCATTTTTCGGCAAATCCTGCTCGAGGTGGTAAATCACCTGAATTGCCATGCCCTGGAAAGTAGAAATCCATAGGCAAAACAGCAAAATAACCTGAATTGTAAAAGGTGTCCTCATCCACACCTAGCCACTCCCGCAAACGGTCGCCACTCTTGTCCTTCCAATAAAGGCCTGCTTCTTGGGTTTTAAGTCCCGGTGCCTGACCGATGATATTGATGCGAGCAGTTTTTGGCGCCGCAAAGAGAGGTTCAATTCCGCGTTCTGTATAGCTGGCATTCTGCGGATCTGCCATGATAGCCTGCTTGATTCTTTCGATTTGAGACATCTGTTCTCCCTCCAAAAAGAAGTCTAAGCATAAAATCTCAGACTTCTATCGTTTTATTTGATCAATTCATAAATAGCTTCGGCATAGATTGCTGCTGCTCGGAAGAGATCATCCAAGGCGATAAATTCATTGGCTTGGTGCATGGTGTCAATAGAGTCTGGGAACATGGCACCATAGGCAACACCTCGTTCTAGCAAGCGACCAAAGGTACCACCACCGATAACTTGTTCATGACCTTGTAGGCCTGTTTGTTTTTCATAGACATTCAACAAGGTTTGTACAAGTGGATCTTCCATTGGTACATAGTGAGGGGTATGACCGTGTTCTGACAAGCTAACAGAAGCAACTGGCAAGTTTTCAAGGATTGACTTGATTTGTTCTGGGCTTGTTCCTTTTGGATAGCGGATGTTGAGGGCAATCGTATTGTCAGCACTTGTTTCGTCAAAGCGGAAGACACCCGCATTCATAGAAAGGGCACCCATCTTTTCATCCACATGAGCAATCTTGAGATTTTCACCCTCATGGTCGTTCAAGAGAATCTTACCAGCGATGTCAAGGTAGTCTTTGGCTGGACCAGCAAAGTCAAACTGGCTAAGGAAGAGGGCTAGGTAAGTCGCACCATTGACACCTGAAGCAGGCATAGCACCATGGGCTGATTTACCAATAATAGTCACCTTATATTGACCAGCTTCTTCTTGAATTTCCCCTCTGAGTTTGTGTTCTGCAACGAAGACATCTAGTTTAGCTTGCAAGTCAGCCAAGTCACCTGAAACAACTGCTGTTGCTGATTCAGGTACCATGTTTTCACGCAATCCACCTGTGAAGCTGTGAAGACGAGCAGCGCCTGCATTTTCACCTGCAAAGTGGAGGTATTCTGTGATGTTTCCTTTTTCACCATTGATGATAGGGAATTCAGCGTCTGGAGAGAAACCGAAGTCTGGTTTCGCAAGTCCTACATGTTCAAAATAGTAGTCCATGTCTGCCCAGCCTGATTCTTCGTCTGTTCCGACGATGAAACGAACTTTCTTAGAAGTTGGAAGACCCAATTCTTTGATGATTTTCAAACCATAGTAACAAGCTGTTGTAGGACCCTTGTCGTCCGAAGCCCCACGCGCATAAAGGCGACCGTCTTTGATAGTTGGGGTGTAAGGATCTGTGTCCCAACCGCTACCAGCTGGCACCACGTCCATGTGGGCAAAGATTCCGAGAACTTCCTCTCCATCACCAAACTCAAAATGTCCTGCGTAGTTGTCAACATTTTTAGTTGGGTAGCCATCGCGGTCTGCGATTTCAAGGAATTTTTCCAAGGCTTTTACTGGCCCAGGTCCAAATGGATGCTCAGCATCTGCCTTGCTATCGTCACGTTCTGAGTTGATTTCCAAAAGGCTAAACAAGTCAGCCAAGAGGTCTTCTTTGCGTTTTTCTACTTCTGCTGTAAAATCAATTGCTGTCATTTTTTCTTCTTTCTATCTTTTCTCGATGATTTCATCTACTGGCAAGCGGTAGCTTGGTTCCAATTTTTCGTCTGTATAACCCACTGTAATCAAGAGTTCTGGGCGGAAACGGTCTTCGATGTCCAAAACTTCATTAACTTTTGATTTGTCAAATCCAAGAATCAGATTTGATCCAATTCCTTGGTCTGTCAATGCAAGAACCAAGTTCATGGCAACCAAACCTGCATTGAAGGCTAGGTAGTCACTGACCTGTTGTTCACTGTAACGGGCAAACTCAGCAGGCAAATTTTTCATAAAGTATTGGAGTTGTTCTTCTGAGAAATTGTTAGCACCACCAACTCGGGCAATCTTGCGAGCGCGTTTGGCCAAATCTGTATCTGTAAACAAGGCAATGGTTACAGGTGCTGATGATACCTGCTCAAAGTTTGAACCATAAGCCAATTTTGCTAGTTCGGCATTTTTCTCACGAACCACCACAAATTTCCAAGGCTGGCTGTTGTGGGCGCTTGGTGCCAAGGTTGCGATTTCGATAGCCGTACGCACATCTTTGGGATCAACAGGCTTATCAGTGAAATGCTTGGTCGCATGACGTTTTTTATTTAATTCAAGAAATTTCATAATCGATTTCCTTTTCTAATTCTACTGCTTCCATTCTACCATAATTTGAAAGAGCTTGCAGATATTTTCCATGATTAAGTTTTTTTATCACAACTATAAAAAATATATATTGGTTCATCAAGAAAGTTTCTGATAAACTAGCAAGTACTTTACATTTGAACGGAGACATTATGAAAAAATTTAGCCTATTACTAGCCATCCTTCCATTATTGGTTGCCTGCGGGAATCAAGCTACACCTAAAGAGACTAGTCCTCAAAAAACAATCGTCGTTGCTACAGCTGGTGATGTGCCACCATTTGACTACGAAGACAAGGGCAATCTGACAGGCTTCGATATCGAAGTTCTAAAGGCAGTGGATGAAAAGCTCAGTGACTACGAGATTCAATTCCAAAGAACTGCTTGGGAGAGCATCTTCCCAGGACTTGATTCTGGTCACTACCAAGCTGCAGCTAACAACTTGAGTTACACAAAAGAACGTGCTGAAAAATACCTCTACTCACTTCCAATTTCGAACAATCCGCTCGTCCTCGTCAGCAACAAGAAAAATCCTTTAACTTCTCTTGACCAAATCGCTGGCAAAACAACGCAAGAAGATACCGGAACTTCTAACGCTCAATTCATCAATAACTGGAATCAGAAACACCCTGACAATCCTGCTACTATCGATTTTTCTGGTGAGGATATTGGCAAACGAATCCTAGACCTTGCTAACGGTGAATTTGATTTCCTCGTTTTTGACAAGGTATCCGTTCAAAAGATTATCAAGGACCGTGGTTTGGACCTTTCTCTTGTTGATTTGCCTTCTGCTGATAGCCCCAGCAATTATATCGTTTTCTCAAGCGACCAGAAAGAGTTTAAAGAAAAATTTGATAAAGCACTCAAGGAACTCTATCAAGACGGAACCCTTGAAAAACTTAGCAATACCTATCTAGGTGGCTCTTACCTCCCAGATCAATCTCAGTTACAATAAGATATATAAAAACGATTGGGCCAGCCAATCGTTTTTAGTTTGCATTGGTTATTTTAGGAAACTTTTACAAAAAATCAAAAAAATCTTTCACATCCTCTACATACCCATGCTTTTCTATTAAGCTTGCTAATAATTCCAGATTGTGCCCCTGATAGTTATCTTCACGACGTAGTTCTTCATACATTTCGATAAAGGGAAGCCCCTTGGATTTGGCCAATTCCAACTCAGCTTCGTAATCATAAGCGACTTTACGAAATAGGATATTTACCAATTCCCCATCTTCAACCTCTATCACGGCATACTGGGCACGGTGATTTTTTAACGCTTCCCAATTAAAATAGGGCATGCCAATCGACCCTGGATTGATGATTTGTTGCCCTTGACTGCCATAACGAAGCAACTGCTTGTGAACATGACCATAGACTGCCACGTCAACTTCTTCATCTAGGAGTTGGTCAAATTTCTCTGTATCATTCTCAACTAGCAAGTCACCACCATAGTTCTTATTTGGCAAATTATGAGAGATAGAAAAGCGCAATCCGTCAATTTCTTTCTTTTCCAGCAAAGGCAAGCTTCGTAGCCAGACAATCGTTGCAGGAACCATTCGCTCCATCAAAAACTGGGTCATGCGCATTGACTGGATTTCTTTCGGATGTTCCAAACCATATTCACCATCCAAGGCCTCAAGGATACGATCATCCCAATTGCCTCGAACACTGGCTGTGATAGGGAGGTCCTTTAGCAGGGCGACTAAGTCATTTGCGCCTGGACCAGGAAGAAAAATATCTCCCAGAAGCCAGTATTCACTGACTCCTTGATTTTTAGCATCTGCAATCACTGCTTCTAGCGCCGTCGCATTGCCATGAATATCTGATAAAATTGCGATTTTATGGTTCATGATGGTCTCCTTCTGTTTGGTATTCTACACTTTCTTCCGCCACTTGAGGCAAGGTTTCTGTTTCCTGCGGGTTCAACTTCTTCTGCACAGCTTCTGCGACTGTTCTTGGCACCCCAACTTCGACAATCTCATCCACACTGGCTTCCTTGATTTTAGTTAGAGACTTGAAATGCTTCATAAGATTTTGCTTGCGTTTAGGTCCCAGCCCTTCAATTCCATCCAGTTGTGATGAAAAAGAATTTTTGGAGCGCAGTTGGCGATGGAAAGTAATAGCAAAGCGGTGGACCTCGTCTTGAATACGTTGGAGGAGGAAAAATTCCTGAGAATTGCGAGACAACTCCACCACCTCAAGCGGATCTCCAAAGAGCAATTCATGGGTTTGGTGCTTGTCATTCTTTTGCAGACCTGCAATGGGAATATCCAAGCCAAGTTCTTCTTGGATGACCTGCTTGGCGATATTGACTTGACCTTGCCCTCCATCAATGACAATCAAGTCTGGTGGAGTTAAACCTTCTCTTTGTACTCGACCATAACGTCTGCGAATGACCTCTCGCATACTAGCATAATCGTCTGGCCCAACCACAGTCTTGATTTTATACTTACGGTAATCCTTCTTACTAGGCTTTCCGTTAACAAAGACCACCATAGCCGAAACAGGACTGGTACCCATGATGTTGGAGTTATCGAAGGACTCGATGCGAACTGGAGTCGGAATTTGGAGCAAACGTCCTAGATTTTCAATAGCTCCTTGGGTCTTTTCGACAGATTTTTCTAGCAGATTGAACTTCTGCTCCAGACTAACACGGGCATTTTTTATAGCTAGATTGACCAGTTGTTTTTTCTCTCCACGTTGAGGTTTGAGAATCTTGGTATCCACCAAAGCCTTGACAGCTTCTTCATCGATATCCTGCGGAATCAATACCTCATTAGGAACTAGATGAGATTTTTCTTGATAGAATTGTCCTACATAGGTTAGAAAGTCCTCATCCGGATCATTATAATAAGGGAAAAGATTGACATCGCGCTCAATAAGCTTGCCCTGACGAACAAAGAAAACCTGTACACACATCCAGCCCTTATCCACATAGTAGCCAAAGACATCCCGATTTTGGAGATCCTTAGCCATGACCCGTTGCTTGGTTCGAAGTGTTCCAATAGCCTGAATCAGGTCACGATATTCCGCTGCACGTTCAAATTCCATAGTCTGGGCTGCCGTTGCCATCTTGCCCTTTAGGTCATCAATGATTTTGTCATCTTGCCCTTTCAGAAAATCAGAAACCTCCTGAGCCATAGACTTGAAGTAGGCCTCATCCTTCTTACAGATGGTGTGGGCCATACATTGACCGATATGGTAGTAAAAACAGACCTTAGACGGTGGATTGGTACACTTGCGAAAAGGGAAAATCCGATCCAGTAATCGCTTGATTTCATTGGCTGCCCCCACATCGGGATAAGGTCCAAAATAAAGACCGCCGTCTTTCTTGACCTGACGGGTGATAATCAAACGAGGATAGCGTTCATTAGTGATTTTGATGAAGGGATAGGACTTGTCATCCTTGAGCATGATATTGTATTTAGGCTTATTTTCCTTGATCAGATTGATTTCTAGGAGAAGTGCCTCAATATTGGACTCCGTAACGATAAATTCAAAATCTACAATTTCAGACACCAAGGCCTCTGTTTTGGTATCATGACTTCCACGGAAATAAGATCTTACGCGGTTACGCAGATTTTTAGCCTTTCCTACATAGATAATGGTGCCGTTTTTATCCTTGTGAATGTAGCAACCAGGGCTGGTCGGCAAGAGCTCTAGTTTTGATTTAATCAAGTTGTTCATAGTTCCATTATAGCAAAAAAGTAGGGAAAGATTGTTCCCTACTCACTAGTCTCATATATTTTTCGGAGGTTTGTAACATCCTCTTCCTGAATACCATAAAAGGAACCTGCAGGTTGCATCACAGACTTCTCATCTGTATGGTCCAAGCCAATCGCATGCCCCAACTCATGTTCTGCCGTATGGACAATGCGCTCATATGAATAGCCAAAGTCTGGATTGGACAGATAATAATGATTCAACCGCACTGTGACAAACAAGAATTGCCCCGTTAAGAGATTGGTCTGACTTTCTGCCTCTCCTGCCACAGGAGTACCTCCGTCATTCATCTCCGTAGCCAAGATATCCGCCTTGCTGGACTCAGTCACGATTTCAAAGTTAAAAGCACCAGTTTGATTCCAATTCTGAATTGCTTCTACATAAGCTTCTTGGAAGTGTGAATCCATCTGGGGATCCAAGTAAATACGAGCAGAAGCCTGTGGCCATCTTCCTTCAGAATGCTGGTGGCTATCTGTCTGATTCAACTTAGGCAGTTGCCCTGTTTTTTCCCATTGGTCAATACTTTGTTGACCAATCTTGACTGACCGCTCTGCTTGCTTTAGCGCTCCTTGAAAATCTCCGTTCAGATACCAGAGAAGTCCGAAAGCAAGAGCACATAAGAACACAACTATCCAAACCAGGCGCCAAAACAAACGCCAAATAAAAGAAAAGAAAGCCCCTATCAAACGAAAAAGCCAGCGCATGTCTCTCCACCTTTCTAGCAAATAAAGACTATTTTACTAAAATAAGCTGAAAGAAAGCTAAATACTGGCTTTTTCATCTTAACGTCCTACTATTTTTTTGAGTAACTGGATAGCTTTGTATTTTAAAGGCGATGGATGGTAACGGAAAGTTCCTACTTTACGTACAATATAGCCATTAAAATTTTGTTTAAAACGCAAAACACCATCACTACCATCAAAAATCCCTTGAATCCCTAGGAAGTTGTATTTAGGTATTCCACGTTTTATACTTTCCAACATAACATATTTTTGAAGCAGGGCAGGGGCGTAGAATTTATTAAACTCAGTGTAGGAACCACTAAAGAGATAAGTCGTTTCCTGAGGCATATAAACAAATAAACTCCCAGCTAAAACAATATCTTCTTCCCCATATTTTTCAATCAAGTCTCGCGCTTCTGCTTTTCGAACTTCAAACGTTTCAAATTGACTAGAATATTCTCTCAGTTGATTTTGTTTTTTCTCAGAATGAGGATTTTTACTCAAATCAAGTCGCAACTTGCCCAAGATTTCTTCTAGTTTACTTTGTTCACCTTGCAATTTGCTCATATAGTCCGAAAAATTTAAACTTGCTATGAGAAACTCCGCTTGTTCTCCAAAAACATCATAAAAGTGCTCATAATATTCTAAACTTTTATCACTATATTCTCTACGTTCAGAGGTTTCTTTTGTGATGTTCTTAAAAATCGATAGTTCTTCACGTTTTAACTTTTTCAACCGAATGCCAAAGGTTTCAGCCTTTTTCACCAAGGGTTTCCCTTTTTTGCTAAAACTTTTAAGCAAATTCTTTTCAGTTAATTCAGTCAAATCTTTATAGTATAACCAATCCGGCTCTCCACCTGGATAACCTGTCGTCAAGCCATCAAATTGATAACCTAAATCAGTTAAACCATGAATGATATTTTTTTTCTCAGCATCTATTGGATTACCTTGGCTATCAAAAGTTTGATAAGTTTCATAAGGTTTTACAAACAACTCTAATACACCATTTTGCTTGGCATATTCTTTTAACTCCGCATAAAAAACTGGAAGAGCATCTTGTTGGGTATAAATCGGCCCCGAATTGATCTCCATATGCAGACCACCCAGCATGGGCAAGCTATAAACCAGAGCTGCAACTTGAATCTCTCCTTCTTGTTTCAAAGCAAGATAAACAATTCGAGCCCCTCTTTTTTCTAGCAAATCCCCCATCTGGACAGATTGCATAAAGGAACGAGAAGAAACCTGATCAGAATAAGCCTGAAACTCTTCTTTCGTGAGTGTAATTAGTGCCATATACTTACTTTCTATGTTTTTTTCTTAATGTTTTACGGAAATCAAGAGCAAGTCTTAACAGAGGATAGAGAGGATGGGTAGGTATTGTAAATTCACCCAAGTATTCTTCAATCGTTGGATTAAATTTTTCCTTAAAATGATAAAGTCCACCATTGAGAGAGTTTTCAACACCACCTAAATTTTGCCAGACCATACCTCGCTCAAAGGCATAGCGAGCCGTTTCATACCAAGTTAAAATTGGTGCATTGTAACGTTTAAAATCATCATCCATACCAGCATATAGATTGACAGAGGTAGTACCAAATTCCAAACTCAAGGTAGCCGCTAAAGGAACTCTCGCTTGACCCGCATCCATATATTCCTGCAGGAAAGTCAATTCCTCTAACAAACGTTCTTTTTCCTTCTTCTGCGCTTCTACTTTTGAAGTGCGAGTTGACTCAGTAAAGGTCTCTTCCAAGGCTCTGTTTTTCGCTAACTGTTCTTCTAATTCTTGCGAACGTTTAGAGACATCCAAGGTTGCCAAGGTGATATAGGCCTTGTCCTTAAAATTATCTAACAACTTTTTATAATAGGCTTCATTCCTCAAATGAATCTCTTTCCGCTTCTCGGTTTTTTTCATCAAAAAGGAAAAGGACTCCAATAATTCAGTTCCACCAAATTGAATCTCTACACCCTTATTCCGTGCTGTTCGAATAGCCTGTTTTGTTGACTTGGAAAGTTTATCTTCTTCAAAATTTTCCTTGTATATTTTCGCCTGAATACGAGGTTGAATGGTGTCTCCCATTTCCTCTGTTTTTCCTGACCACCTTACTCCCATTTGTTTCAAACTATCAATAATAGCCAGATTTTCAGGATATTCTGTCTTTTCCTGATTGATTAAACTTTGAGATAGGCAAATACTTGGGTCAAAAGTCACAAAAATAGCTCTCTTGCTTCGAGCATAAGACTTAATGGACTGAATGACAAAACTCAAGAGTTCCGTATCCCCATAATCCAATATAGGTCCTCTTGGAATGTAAAACATTTTATAGCCTAGCGGAAGAGTTCTAATCAAAATACTAGCTGTCGCCAGTAATTTTTCTTCCCTGTAGACACCAAACTTCTCATGTTGCCAATCAGACTTCACTTCTTCCCAAGCACTACTTTGTAATACATTGGCTAATTCATGTTCTTTGACAAACTGATCATATTCTAATGTGGGAATGCCAATTTGATAACGGTACATTTCCTACTCTCTTTCCTCCAGTATCTTATTACTATTCTACTACTTTCGTTTGAAAAGTCTAGCGAAAACATATTTTATTTTAGTTCTCCCCCTATGCTGAAGTTCAAACTAAGTCAATCTCTCTTCTAATTTGAAATCAATCGGTAGGGTTGCTAAGAACCGTTCCAATTGTTTTTCCCAATAATACCACTCGTGAGTTCCAGCACTATGGCTATAGGTCACATCAAAACCTAGTTTTTTGAGATTTTTCACTGCTAGATTATTGGCTTCATACAAGAAATCCTGCTCGCCACACCAAGCCCACAGCTTGGTCTTTTTATCCGATTTTTTAGCCAGACTTTCAAGAGAATAGGGGCTAGCTGTCCAATCTTTAATCTCCCCAAACACACCTCTCCAATAAGCTGGTGTTCCCAGATTTTGGCTTTCAGGAGAAAACTCTTGAAAACTAAGGGCACCCGAAAAACTAGCCGCATGAGAGAAACGATTTGTTGCAAGAGCCAGTTTAAAGCAGCCGTAGCCTCCCATAGAGAGACCAGCGATAAAGGTCTTTTCACGCTTGCTAGTCATATTAGGGAAGAAGCGTTTCAGAACCTGTGGCAATTCCTCTGCTAGAGCTGTGTAATAGTCAAAACCATATTGGGTATCGGTGTACCAACCATTGCTGGTATTGGGCATGACGACGATGAGATTAGTCCCCCGAAGCAAGCGTTCTACATTGGTCCGCTTGAGCCAACTATTATGGTTGCCAGACATCCCGTGCAAGAGGTACAAGACGGGAATATCTTTACATTCTGGGTCTTCCACTCGATTGGCATCAGGGTAGAGGACATTTACTCCCCACTCCATATCTAAAACTTGTGAGTAATACTCGATTTTCATTACTGCCATAATTTTTTCCTCTATTTTCCGATAAGAAAAAGCCGACATTCGACTTTCTCTCTGTTTATTTCAACAATTATTTTGCTTCCATCACCACTGGTAAAATAGCTGGACGACGCTTAGTTTGATCAAAGAGATACTTGGTCAAATTATCACGAACCTTCCCTTTGAGATCTGCCCAGTCAAAGTCATCTCCTTGAAGATACTCTTCTACCGTTTGGTTAATCAATTCTGAACTTTCACGGAGAATATCGCGGCTCTTCTTGAGATAAACAAATCCGCGCGTGTGAACACGAGCCTTGGCTACAATTTTCTTCTCACGACGGTTAACGGTAATTGCTACGATGAAAATACCGTCCTCTGACAAGACCTTACGGTCACGAAGAACCACATTGCCAACATCACCGATGGCATTTCCGTCAATCAAGACATCGCCTGCCGAAACCGCTCCAGCTGGAACAAAGTCCCCATTCTCATAAGCCATGCTGGTTCCCTTTTTAGGGATGAAAATACGTTCTGGCAACATACCAACAGCCATAGCAGCCTTGGCATGGGCATCCAACTCACGGTATTCCCCTTGAATCGGGAAGAGATACTTAGGTTGCAAGAGATTGATCATCAACTGCAAGTCACGCGCATTTCCATGTCCTGACACACGCAAGCTTTGGGTGATCAATTTGACAACCCCGCCAGCTTGGTAAATCATGTTTTCCACACGCGCCATAACTGCTTCTTTGGCGATAGACGGAGTTGTTACGATATAAACTAGGTCACCGTCCTTGATTTCTACATAACGGTGGCGACCAATCGACATCTTACGAAGACCGTTGATAGGCTCACCCATACGACCTGTCTCAAGGATAATCAACTCATGGTCCTCAAAGCGAGACATATCTTTTGGCTTAATCAAAAGACTTTCGTTAGCTAGAGACAATTTCTTGAGGCGAATAGCAGTGCGGACGATATTTTCAATATCAAATCCTGTCAAGACGATACGACGACCTGTTGCATCCGCAGCATCAAACACCTGCTGGATACGAGAGAGGTTGCTGGCTACTGCTGCAACGATGATACGACCCTCCCAGTCTGCAATGGTTTGGGTGATTTCATCTCCAACTTCACTTTCGCTAGCCACTTGAACATTGCTATCTGCATTGGCTGAATCGCTAAGAAGAGCTAGAACTCCATCACGACCGATTTCTGCCAAACGGGCGAAGTCTGTGGCATAAGATTCACTAGCTGTCTGGTCAAATTTGAAGTCACCTGTATAAACGATGCTACCCTCAGCTGTCTTCAAGACCACACCCAGACTCTCTGGGATAGAGTGGGTCGTACGGAAGAAGGACACCACAGTCCCTCCAAAATCTATCTCCGTATCCTCATCAATGACATGGAAATCATTGAATTTCTTAACTGTGTCATTCCCTTTGACAAAGAGTTTTGCCAACTCAATGGTCAGCTCAGACCCAAATACAGGCACCTTGGCTTCAGCCAAGAGATAAGGCAGAGCACCAATGGCATCCGCATGGCCGTGGGTCAAGAAGACCCCAGCGATACGATCGCTATTTTCAAACAGGTAGTCCATATTGGGAATGACCACATCCACCCCTAGTTGTTCATTTTCAGGGTATTTCAGACCTGCATCCAAAACGAAAATAGACCCATCGATTTCAGCGATATACATATTTTTCCCGTTTTCACGTACACCACCAAGTGTTGTTAAACTGATATTACTCATTTTTCCTCCGAAAGCTTTGTTTATCTTGATTATAGGGTTACTTTCCCTCTTATTCTAAAAGCACTATTCCTTTTAGCCGAATCTTTTCCTACCATTATACCATTTTTTTGATGATTTTCAAAATGAAGATTTATTTTCAAAAAAAGAGCTGGTTTCCCAACTCTTTCCTACCTGCTATTCTTTTTCCATTAAACAAAGTATAAATTTCTAATTATCTTTTTATATTTTCTTAAATGCTCGTAAAGCCTTATTCTATGTGCTTTCGAGTATTTTTACTGTAGGAAGATACTTCACGTTTCTTTGCATATTTCCTCATGTCTTAGCTGTCAGAAGTGGTAAATAAGTAGTAAATTCATTTGTACTACTAAGCAACAAGACGCTCCTGTTGCTTCTCTTTATTCAAGCGTTTCATTTCTGCCATTGCAGAATCGAATGTTGCATGTGCGTAATAGTTCAGCGTCATGGCTATATTAGCATGTCCCATAATGTACTGTAATGCCTTTGGATTCATTCCTGCATTTGCATAGTTGGTACAGAATGTATGTCGCAAACTATGTGGAGTGATGTGTGGCAATTTATCCTCGTTATACTTATTGTATTTCTTAACAAGACCTTTCATCATGCCGTTGTAATCACTTGCCACTTTTGGATAGTTCTTTCTATTAAGAAAGAGGAAATCACTATATCCATCAATCTCAACACGCTTATCATTCTTTCGATTCGCTAACACTCGCTTAAATGCTTGATAGGCTTCTTCAACCATAGGAACTTGACGTTCGCCACTTTTGGTCTTTGGTGTTTCAATGTAGTACCCAATTTCAGTATCTCTCAATAGCTGATGGTCTATATTGACAAGACGATTCTCAAAATCTAAATCTGGAAGTGTCAAACCACCAAACTCTGAAATACGAAGACCTGTTTTTAAGAGTATCAGAATTTCATCATAATTTTTGCTGTAGGTTTTATCAGCTTTTGCAAAGGCTAACAGTTTTTCTTCCTGTTCTTCTGTTAGTACGGTCTTAGGGACAGTATCATCATCAAGAACTGCTTTCAGTTGAAAGTCAAATGGATTCTTCCGAACACAATCATCTTGTATAGCAATATAGAATGAAGCCTTTAAAGAACGTTTGTAGTTATTGATGGTTTGATAAGCATAACCATTTTCACTCATTCTAATAGCCCATTCTTTAGCGTCTGATGGCTTAATACTGTCAATACTTCTTACACCTAACTTGTCTTTCTTCAAAATATCCATAAGATATTTGCGTCCAGTTTCAGTGTTTTTTCTAACCTTTGGTCTTTGAGCGTTCTGTTTTGCGTAAAGCTGGCAGAGTGTCATTTTCTTTCCTACAACATCAATACCATCATGAATGTCTTTCTGTAACTCTGCGATTTTCTCTCTAAGTGAGATACAATCACGCTTTCCTGCTGGTACTCGGTCTGTAGCCACAAGTTTCCACGAGTAAACAAATTGCGGTTCTCCAAATGAATCTATATATTTGTATAAGTATCTTCCGTCTTTTCGTTGGCTCTCTCCAGTCTTTAAGATTCGACCTTTATTGTCACGTCTTTTTTCTGACATGGCATTTGCTCCTTTCCTTTATGGAAAGAGCCTTGATACAACTTAATACTATTTTATCATATACAAGACCCTTTGGCGACGCTAGATTGCGTCCAATGTATCTATAATTTTTTCAAATTGTTTTCGTTTAATCTGAATACGATTGCCATTCATAATCAGCCAATTTGCATTTTTATTTTCCTCTGCCAAGCGTCGTAGCTTGTTTTCGCCAATACGAAAATATTTTGACGCTTCTTCAATGGTTAGGGTATAACGTTCCCAAATAGGAATGTCAGTCTGCTTCATAAAATCCTCCTTTCCAAATCACTTATTTGGATTTCATAAAAGTTGTTTTACCAGCAATCGAACAGCTTTAGCAAAGCTCACGGGAGTTCCACCCCTGCATGGTTCTCATGTAGCCATACTCATTGCCTGCGACGGTTTTATCACGCTCGGACTATTGACTGTATGGGAGTATCATTATCACGATAAGAATGTCGTTGCAGGCAATCCTGCTAAAGATTGCTTCTCGGATCACTAACATGAATCGCTCGCTATCTTTATAAGATAGGTCATGGCGGTTAGTTCCGTTGGCTCTTTTCTTATCGAAACGTATTCGATTACTTTTATTCAGTTTTCAAAGAACAATGGCTCGTTAGCCTATCAAAACACATTGAAAGCTCAATATGCTTTGGTGGAATAACAAACCTCCCTGTTCGGGAAGCGTGGAATGGTTTAGCACGCTTCCACGAAAGGAGAGAGGATATTACTTAATTTCAAATGACAAAATCTTTGTAATCAGTCTGGTTTCCATTCTTCCACGTAAGACTTCATCAACGACCATACTTTGATTGCCATATTCATCTTTCATAAGTCGTAGGGAACGCTTCGTTATGTACCCTCTGTAATGATGTAGAATCTGGTTAATCGCTTCGGTATCGCCATCTGTTGCCTTTACAATGAGAGGAAAGGGAATCATAGGATATTGTGTTTTCATTCTTCAAATTCCTCCATAAACTTTTTAATTAAGGCTAGTCCACTGGTTCTATGCCGATAGACAGTAGAACGGTTCAATTTCAACAGGTCTGCAATTTCTGAATCGCTCATGTCCATAAAGTAAAACAGCAGTAGAATTTCACGTTTCTTGTCTGGCAACTCACGTAATGCTTCACTCAACAAATCATTTTCAACGCCTACTGATAACCCATTGAGTGTAAAAATCTGAAAGTCAGTTGAATAGTTATCTGTTGTCGCAAACTGGCTAACAAGATAATCGCCAACATCCGAAAAGGACACCTCACGCTTTGCAATCCTTGAAAGATAAAGCATATAATTCTTTCGCTCGTCTTCCATAGCACGTTTACAGATATAGTCAAACTGATTTTCTATTGTGGTCTGAAAAGAAGATGGTTTCATGTTTCTCACCCCCTTTCTGTCTAGGAAAGGAAGTGAGCCTTGCTCGTTTATCTCCTTTCACTCTTAGTCCCAATGTGAAAGGGGGATTTGTTGCATTACTGATAAATAAACTTTGTAAAAAAGTTCTGAATAGCCAAAAAAGCATATAAACAGATTTATTTCTCTGTTTACATGCTTCTGTTATTCTATCTATATGATTTATAAAACCACATTGGTGGACGTACTTATCTATTGCAGATAGACGACTTTTTTTGACAAGAACCCAATGTAAGGAAATTTATTGTATATGATGTACTTCATGGCGACGTTGACCTCCAACAAACCGCCATTTGGAAGTAATATACAATATTTTAACAGCGTAAATAGCACTACCATATAACGGTTTTTTTTATTGGCGTTTAGTAGTGCTTTTTATTAAATATAAACCTATAAACCATATAACACGTTTTTCTATACCTGTTTTTAATTCAGTAGGAACAGTAAAATGTATAGAGGTGGTCTACTATGCGTAAAAAAGAAGATAAATATGATTTTAGAGCCTTTGGTTTAGCCATTAAAGAAGCTCGATTGAAACGAGGTTTAACTCGTGAACAAGTGGGAGCATTGATTGAAATTGACCCACGGTACTTAACTAATATTGAAAATAAAGGGCAACACCCCAGCATACAAGTTCTTTATGACCTTGTATCGTTACTTCATGTTTCCGTTGATGAATTTTTCTTACCTGCTAATAACTTGGTAAAAAGCACCCGACGATTACAGATAGAGAAATACATGGATAGCTTTACAGACAAAGAACTATCCTTAATGGAATCTTTAGCCAGCGGTATCAACGAAGCAAGAAACATCGAAGACTAATTAAAAGAATCCATACATAACGGAAAGAGCCGATAAAATGAGATTGTATTAATCTCATTTTATCGGCTCTGCGTCTTTGCGTCTGGCTCTGTAATCACAGTTACTTTGAACTGCTTTATTTCAATTAAATTTTCTTGTCTGCATTTCGGACAATAGAGGGGGAATTTTTTTAATTCAGTATCTTCCCTTATCTTTAATCGTGTTTTATTTCCACATACAGGACACAATATCCACTTGTAGTTTATAATAACTATCTCCTCCTTTACACTTTAATTCAAATCTTTATTAAAAAATATTTCATCTTATTTAACAAGAAACCATATTTATATAACAACATAAAATACACTAAGTTATTTTATTGAACATATATCGTACTTTATCTATCCGACTATTTGGACGACGGGGCTGGCAAACAGGTTCACCGGTAGTAACATGGTACCCTTTTAACTCTGTTAAACAAACACTACGTCCATTTGTAAAGAAAGTTAAATCACTACGATATTCTTGAATACACCGAGCAGGGATTTCTCCACTAAGAATGACCTCATTATTTTTCAGTTGAGTATTTACGATATTTGCACAATATTTGGGAGCATCGTTATATGCCCGTGAAAGATATTCCTGTGGTGCATAAACTTTAAAACTAAGATATGGCTCTAACAATTCTGTTCCAGCTTTTCTAAAGGCTTGTTCCAATACAATAGGAGCAAGCATCCGAAAATCTGCTGGGGTACTAACAGGGCTATAGTATAAGCCATACTTAAAACAGATTTTACAGTCCGTCACATTCCAACCATACAATCCTTGTTCACAGCCATAGCGTATCCCCTCCATAACTGCATTTTGAAACGATTGATTTAAGTATCCAAGAGAAACCGAGCTCTCATACTGTACTCCGCTCCCTAATGGAAGCTGTGCTACAGATAGACCAATGGAAGCCCAGAAAGGATTCGGTGGAACTTCGATGTGAATGGTATACTCTGCTTTTTTTAACGGTCTTTCCATATAAATGACTGTAGGCTCTTTTATTTCTATCTCCACATGATACTTTTCTTGCAGCAGAGCACAAGTCACTTCCATTTGTACTTTCCCTAAGAAAGAAAGTATGATTTCATGTGTCGCAGAATCCACATAATATCGCAGAAGCGGGTCACTGTCGGAGATTTCTAAAAGTGCATCAAGTAACATTTCCCTTTGTTGAGGTTTGCTCGGTTCAACAGTCGTTTGCAGCAGAGGGAGGGGATTTTCAATTCTCTCTCTCTGTGGCAATAGCTTTGTATCTCCAAGAACACTATTTAACTTCAAAAACTCATTCTGCAAAATAACAATTTCCCCGGAATAAGCCTTATCGATTTTACATAATTCACCATTTATTGAAGTATACATTTCTGTAATTTTTATTTTTTCCTTTTCCGATATTCTAACCGAATCTCGCAAATGCAGTACGCCACTATAAAGACGTATATATGCAAGACGCTGTCTTTTTTCCGAATACTCAATTTTGAAAACTTTTCCGCAAAGTTCAGACTGACCTCGATGTGTTGATGAATAAAATTTATTCGTAATCACTTCTATAAGGTTATCAATCCCTATGTTGCTTTTTGCACTTCCGTGATAAACAGGGAACAGGGAACAATTCTGAAATCTTATGCTTTCCTCTTGTTCGAGTTCCAATGCTTCTAATGATTTACCGGACATATATTTCTCTAAAAGGTCATCGTTTCCCTCTATTACCGTATCCCATTGTTCAGATTCGGTAAAGTTCGTCACACACATATTAGGATACAGTTCTACCTTCTGTTTGATTACAATTTCGGCAGAAAGTTTCTCTTTAATATCCTGATAAACCGTTGATAAATCAATTCCATTTTGGTCAATCTTATTGATAAAAAAGATTGTGGGAATCCCCATTTTCCTAAGTGCATGAAATAATATACGAGTTTGTGCTTGTACGCCATCTTTTGCAGAAATCAGTAGAATTGCCCCATCTAAAACTGATAATGAACGATATACTTCTGCTAAGAAATCCATATGTCCTGGCGTGTCTATGATGTTCACCTTCGTATTTTCCCACTGAAAAGAGGTTATTCCTGTCTGAATTGTAATTCCTCTCTGACGTTCTAAAAGCGTATTATCCGTCCTCGTTGTACCTTTGTCCACGCTTCCTAATTCTGTAATCGCTCCACTGTTATATAATAAGCTTTCTGTTAAGGTAGTTTTTCCTGCATCAACATGAGCTAAAACTCCAATATTAATAATTTTCATGTGATTTTCCTCCATTCAAAAGCCCAAAAGGGCATAAAAATCCCAGTGATAAATACTCTTATCACTGGGATTTTTATGCATAACCATAGGCATACAAAGCATACAGATATTCTCCGGATACTTTAGAATCACATGATAAAGGTATTCTTAAACTGGGTACAAAAAACTAAGCCCTCCTAAAAAAGGACATCCAATTATTTGTTCCCACTATCAAATTGACAGTTTATTTAAGAATACCTTGCCGCATATTTATTAACTCCTTTTAAATAGATACTTAAATAATAGCACGTAAGAGCATATTTGTCAAGGAATCTCCAATTTTTTATCAAAGAGAGTACGTGATTACAAAATAGCTGTAATAATGTACCAATATTTGTTATTCTATAATCTTCCAATTACTCCCGTTCTTTTCAAGTACCAAATCAAATTGAGATACCTGCGTTGCTTTGGTCTGCTGGTCGATATACTCCACTGTCAGCGATACCGTGACTTGATTATCCTTACGATTGTGAATAGGATTTACCAGTTCTTGAAAGATGTACTCTTTTCCGATTGGTTTTAATATCCCGTCATTCACATAGTAGGAAAGTTCACTGGCTGTCGCTGTAGGATAGAGCTTGAAGAACGTCGTTAAAAACTCATTGATTTCATTGGTTGTAATGGAATCAACCGTCCCCTCACTTTCAATGGCTTTTGGTTTATAACTTGATTTCTTAGGTATGTTGGTAATGGTCGGATTCTTAACCAGTACCATATTTCCAGAACCATCTACATAGACACTCACTATATAAGCAGAGTGGACGGTCTTTGTATTTTCTCCCTCTGTAATGAGCTGGTCTACACTGTAGGTTACATTAAACTCATTGTCGCCAGTTGGCTCTACCGTCCATATCTGAAATCCTCTTACAGAAGACGATACAGGAATATCTTTGCGTACTGTATCAACATTGAGAGCTTGAAGTTCATCTGTCAGATAGCCTTTTAGACTTTCCATTCGATTATCAATGGACTTATCGGATTGCTCCCATGAATAGTAGACTTTCGCAAAGTTCTCTACAAAATTTTCTACATGATGAGTATCAACGTATTCCTTTTCTATGATAGTTGTTTCGTGAATAGTATGAGTATCTATAGCTGTAAAGTGCTTGAATATCGCAAAGCTGAAACTAAGCCCTAAAAGTACCCACAAGGCAATCACAACCTTTTTATGAGGATTGACCTTATAGTAGACACGAGGTTTCTTTTCCTTTGGTATCTGTTTTTCTTTATTCTGATTTTTTCTAAATTTCATCATTAAATCTTCCTTTCTCATTGTTTGATTCGTCCTGCTCCCACTAAATGCTGTTGCCAGTAGGGGCTTGTTAAGTCGGCATAACCGATTGGGTCGCCTGCATGAAACATACGGTTATTGCCAAGGTATATCCCAACATGAGTAATATAAGATCCAGCGTTATAGGTAGAATGAAAGAAAACCAAATCGCCAGCTTGTGCTTCCGATAGTGGGATATGCTGGGTCACATCATATTGCTGTTGTGCGGTTCGTGGTAAGTTAATTCCAGCTTTTCCATACGTCCATTGTGTCAGTCCGCTACAATCAAAAGAAGTAGTCGGGGAAGCTCCACCGTAAACGTATCGCCAGCCCTCATATTTCAGTGCTTCGTCCATGATGGCTTGTACCGTATCATCATCAAACTCTGTTGTGACAAGATACTGCGTTACCAGTTGCACATAAAACATATTGCCATAGTTGTATCGCCAGCCCCCATTGATAGGTATGGCTATGGGATTGGGGTAAGACACTTTTTCGCCACCTGAATACTCTTTTGAGAAACTTTGAGCCAGTTCAAAGGTATATTTATTTCCACGATTAGCCACATACCCTAAGAAACCACCACCATAATTGTAGGACTGGATAACCGATTCTAAATCTACACTGAGCCTTTCGCTACTGGCTAATAATTCACTGAAATACTTCACACCTTGCTTAATGGATTCTTCTGTACTCAATGAATTAGGTGGAAGACCGAGGGATTCCGAGGACTGCATAACATCTTCCGCAGTACCGCCCGATTCCACCTGTATAATCGCAAGAAGTATGTTGACATATTCTTCAACGCCATATTCTTTGGCATATTTTTCTACCATAGGCTTATGAGCCAGCACTTCTGCGGAAACATTCACACCTCCATAATGAATATTGGAAATTCCGCTGTCCTGTTCATCTGAAAATAAAATGGCAACAAACAGAAGCAGTGAGAAGACCATCAAGAATAATCCAGAACCACCAATCACTAAAGTTTTCAACTTCATGGTTTCTTACCGACTTTCTTAATGGTGGCGGTTTTGATTGGTGGTCTACTTCTTGTATTTTGTAGTGGTACTCTTTGAACAGTAGACGGACGTTCTTTTGTGATTGGACGTTGTGAAGTTCTATCTGCTGTAGTGGTTGAAGTTGCTGGCTTTTGAACGGTTTTTTCTTGAACGGTATTGCCTTGGCGTTCCACTTTTGGACTTGAAAAATCGGACTTAACTGCTGGACGCTCTTGTTTGGCTTGTTGAGATTCCTTATATGAAGTCTGAATATTAGACTGTTTTGAGGTCTGTTCATCATGATATTGTTCTTGTCTTGTAGTCGGTCTTTCATGAACAGAAGAAGCAGGCTGTTTTTTCTGTTTGACCTGTTCCATTTCAGAGCGACGCTTCGCAATGGTTTTTCGCCTTTGTTCCTGCTGTTCCTTGCGTCCACTGGCTCTGTCCGCTTTGGTTTGAGAAATACTACTGGTTAAATCACGGACATTCTCTTTTACTTTGGATTTTCCTTGATATACTGCATATCTTGCATTGGTCGGCAAATCTTTAACCTGTTCTTTCAAACCACTAGCAGTGTCTACCATTCTGTCTTTGGTATCAGCTACTGTACCGATGGTTTGACCGATACGTTTTCCAAGTGTTGATTTTTCCTTTCCGTCTGGTCGGGAGTGATCTGCTTGTGTCCTTGCAGAACTCCCCGAACCCGACTGTCCTTTTTTACCTGTAACAATGGCAGACCCAGCCCCTAGAGTAGTCATGGAACGTCCAAGTTTCCGCTGTAGACGGTGCATGTGAGCGTGCATAAGCATACGAGGTTTTCTCATCACACGACTTCCCACACTTTGAGAATCGTTACTCTGTAGAGAAAACATACTCATTAAATCGCCCAGCTTGAAGTAGATTCCTGCAAAGGTCACAATCTGTAGAAAAGCAATCAAAAAGAACGGATAACCAGCCGATAAGGTATAGAGCATGGTTGAAATACTAAATGCTGTCGTAATAATCAATGTGATTCCAGCTCGTGTCAAAATGGTATTAAAGAGCTTTGTTATGGCTCGTTTTGACATACCATCAAATGATGGAATCATGCTTAAAATAAAGCTCACAGGCAGAAACATAGCATAGATGATAAAAAGTACCTGCGAGAAAATCATGATTCCTGTTAATAGGAATACAAATATGGAAATCCCAATATTGAAGACAAATAGGAAGAAGACTGTACCTAAACGGTTAATGGTCTTTGTAATGGTTAGATTGGTATTGCTTCTGTCTTCAATTTCTTCCGCAACAATTTTTTCTCTGTCTTCGCCATTGTTGGAATCTGGGCTGGTGGAGAGCAGGCTTTCCACACGGTCAATACCGATACTTTCAATGTCTGAACTGTTGTATTGAAGCAGTAGCCACGGTTGCTGAACCTGTATGGAAAACAGGCTATCTCTGATTAAGTCCACGCTGTCCTTGCCTTGACTATCGGAATGGGGCATGACAATCTTCGTGCCAAGTGATAAACTGGCATTACTGATGTCTGATGAAAAGTCATTGATTTTTTTAATGTAGTCGGGAGCGTAGGCAATAAAGGAAGCCGATAGGATAAACACCAGCACAAAATTCATAATGGCATGAATTGCCTTTGTGGTTTCTCTCTTTATCAGTCCCGTATAGGCAACATAAACCCCAAGAACCAAAATCAAGAGTAAGAGGAATCCAACATAGAAACCCTCTGTTGAAAATCCGTTTGCACTCACACCAGCTAAGGTCTGCATATTCTTACCAATGGAATCTGCTGTAGCGGAAATGAAGTCTAAGGAATAGGCTTCCTGTACTAAGTAACCTGTCGCATTGGAAACATACAAACTGATTGTCCAAATAAAATTGGTAATGGCATATAGTCCATACATGACCTGTTTTCCAATCCCGTCCGACCAGTTCCACGGAAGCCAGCCCCAGCTATTATCCACATAAAAATCCAGTTGATAGTTTTCAAGTGGGTATCGGCTGTATTCATTTGCCACATTGACCGTATCATCTACCAAGCCCGCAGCTTGAACCACCGTTCCCAGCATGGCTAAAAGAAAAATGGCAATCACAAGTGTGAAAGCCACTGTCATTGCCACTTTACCTAGACGTTTCAGCGTCCAGTTTGATTTTATTCTGTTTACTATTGATGGTTTCACATTTACACCTCTTTTCGCACAGGTGGTCTGGTATCAAAGGCATGGAGCAGTTCTTCAAATACAGGGTGGAACTGTATCACACCGACACGACCATATAAATCACTGATAAGGCATTGCCCGTTTTCCAAATCACGCAATCGCTTCTGATTGTTTTCGTCCTCTGGGTCTACACCAAAAAAGGCTAAGGTCTTTTTAATCTCGTTAAGGTCAGTGGAACGAAATGCAAATTTTAAGCCGAGGTTATTTTTCAGTTTTTCATCTAAGAGGTCGTCTGTATTTTGGGTCACGAAATATACCCCAGCGTTCATAGCACGACCAGCCCGAACCAGCTTCATAGATAGTGTTTTTCCTTGTGCTACCTGTAAAAAGCTCCATGCTTCGTCTAAATCTACAATCTTGAAAATGCTTCGGTCTGTATGGATAAAGTCTAAAGCAAAGGTACTAATGACAATCAGCATAGCAACGGATAAAAGCTCCATAGTGGTATATTCCTCAAAGGAAGTTTCCTTGTCGGGAAGTACCAAGTCCGCAACCTGTATAATGTTCAGTTGTTTTTCTAAGCTGATAGACTGCTCCACATAACCATTACTGAATAATAAATGTGCAAAGTCATAGTCTGTAAAACTTTCGATATGGTCGGCTATACTGGTACTTAGTGGCGTATTCTCAACCCGTAATTCCTCAATCACTTTCATCAACCCTCGTACTTCACTATTGGTTACTGCACGAATGGCTTTTCTAAGGATTGGGAAGCGTTCCCCATCACGAGAGGAAATCCCCGTAAGGAATGTCAGAATATCAATAGCCAGTGATTCAGAATCTTTGGGATTTTTCATAATCACATAAGGGTCAAGTAAGCCTTTGTTTTTCTCATCAGAAGTCAGAGTGACGATATTGATTTCATGGGAAATCTCTGGCAAGGTTTCTTTCCATCTGCCACGTTCTGCTTTTGGGTCTACAATCACTGCTTGTGCCCCATAAAGCACCGCATAATAGACGATAAGGTTATTCGCAAAGGATTTACCACCACCCAGCGAACCAACAAAAGCCGACGCTAACGCATTGGTTACTGAACCCTTAACCCCTTGACTGGCAAGAGCAGGTTTCAGATAGACATTGCGTCCAGTATCTAAGCTGTAGCCAACATAAATCCCCTCATTTTCCCCCAGCATTTGAGTAGCACCAAAACCTAAACCAGCGAGGAAATCAGAGGTCACGTATTGAATATAATCATTCATATAACGCTTGCTGGCAGGTAAAAATTCTTCATGTAAGCCGAGCATATCCCCAAATGGTCGTACCAGTTTTACGCTTAAATCGTCATAAAAATCTTTCACTTCATTACAACGACGTTTGAGTTCGTCAAGATCATTTGCTGATACCCTTACCACATAAGACAGCTTGTACATAGATTCCTTGCTTTGGTCTAAATTGGTTTCCAGCTCATTCACACTTTCCAGAGCTTCCGCCACATTGGAGCTGGTTTCATTATCACTTTGCCAAGCGTGGTTATCCAAGTCTTTCAGTTCTTTCTTTTTATTGCGGACAGTAGATAGGGCTTTACGATTCGCTACAATTTCCACATTCATTGACGTATCAATCGGGAATGTAAATTGCTGTTGCTGGTAGTAGAAGATTTCAGAGGACAGGAAGTCCAGTTCTCCGACAATGCTGTTAATGGTAAAGTAAGCTACATAGACGGTTTCATCTTCCTGCTGGATTTTCAAATATCGCTGTTTTTCTTCCACCAAACAGCGAGTAGGCTTAATCAAGTCATAGTATTTAATCAGCGTTTCATTATCCAGCTTTTTCTTTGATAGATGGTACTCATACTCTTCATAGGCAGTGCCTGTCTGTCCGTAAAGGTGTTCAATCAGATAGCCGAAGTCGTCCTTATCTAACCTGCGGATTTTGAAACGACGAGAGATTTTATTTTCTAAGAGCTTTTCCATCTTCTGAAAACGCAGGATTTCATCATTACTCATACTAACAAAATCGCCCATCAGCTTATGGTTCACATCATAGACAAAATCAGACAAAGCATTTTTTGCTTCAACGGTAAGACTTTTCATAGAAAACTCCTGATCGTTGAGAAGCAACTTAAAGCCGATAAAGAAACGGTAGTTCACTTGATTTTCGCCAATCATGGATATTAAAGCGTCTGTCTGTTGGTCGATTTTGTCATAGGCAACCGCTTTGAGCTTGCCAGTGACTTCATTTTTGGAACGCTCTTGTGCAGAACGTATGCTGGATTCTGTACTGATTTGTAAAGCATGAATTTTGCCATCACGATTTTGTGCGATAAGCTGTCTGAAAGAATCATGCACTTGTATTTTCTGTTCTGGACTTAGAAATGAGTAATTGTAAGGAACAAGCTCATAGTAAGCATAACATTCCCCGTCTTTATTCCAGACGAGATTGTTTTCAATGTATTTAATTGGATATGCCATAAAATTCACTCCTAACTGCTGTAATGGCTTCTTGTGGCTGGTTTCTGCCAAGCGTTACTTTTTTTCCTGCATAGGTCAGCTTTGGTCGCAGTGCATAAGCAATGACAGACTTCAAAAATCCATAAGGCTTTTTACCATCAAAAGTTTTTGTAGACATAAACCATGTGAAAGCCACAGGAATCCCAAAGTATTTGAGAAATGCTCCCTCTATCATGGAAAGAGGGGGCAAGTTGCCAAGTATCATCACTGCAAAGAGTGACACGACAAACCATGTCATTTGCGTAAAGGTTATGGGAAACGGAAGTCTAAAATCATTGATAGAATACAGTACCTTTTCCACAGACCAGATACTGGTATAGCTTCGTATTTTCTTCATGTAATCAATCCTTTCATAAAAAATAGGGGTAGCTGATTGAGCCACCCCGTAAAATAGAAAATCTGCCAGTAGTAATGTACCGACAGATTTAATAGACGATTTCAAAAATCCCATGATTGGTTGAGATAAACGTTCCTGAAAGGTCTAAATCCCGACCATAGGCTTGATAATCAATATAGTTTTGAAGACTAGCTGGTACTTCGCCTAAAGCACCCGTTTCTTCAATGTAGTAGCGTGCCACGTCATACATATCATCACAATCGGAATGAATGATAATATCCTCTTGATGTTCGCTTAGTTCTTCAATGCTTGAAAAATGAGTGAGCAGAGCAGATAGCTCCGATTGTAATTCTTCGGGTAATTCCGATACCATTTCCCATAGTCGATTGAGTTCGCCAATGGAAGTGTATTCGTCAACCGTAAAGGGTAACTCGTAGTCATGAATGGCGTATTCCTCATATTCATCATTCAAGCCGATTTTCTCTTTGACTTCCTCAAAGTCAATGGGAAAGGTAAACCACGCACCGACCAATTCGCCCTCATTGTATTTGCCTAAATTCGCAATATAGACTTGCATATCGTCCATATATTCACGTCCTTTCTTTGTAGAGATTCAAAAATCCCTACCGCACTTCGTTTGGTGTACCATTCCTTTGCGGAACATAAGAAAACCACTTATATTCCACAAAAGAACGGTTTTATTTAAGCACCAATAATGCGATTGAATAGCTCTAGTAAAATGTCTTTTACTCCAGCAGCGTTGAAGACTAAGCCAACCGCAATAATCGCAATAATTAAAAAGCCAATCAGTTTGCTAAACTCACGCTTGAAGCCAAGATACAAGCCAATCACAACGATTGCTAAAAGCACCAGTGATTGAGCGTTTGATAGAAACCAGTTATAAAGGTTTTGTCCAAAATTCATAAAAATGTTCTCCTCTCTATATTCAATGAATTTGTATTTGAGTTATTTTTTTGTTGTTATCACGTCCTGTTCTTTTACTGACTGTTGCTTCAAAATCTGCTTGTGTCGGTCTGTCAGTTTCGCATGGTCGAGAATGTCTTTTACAACCTGCGTCTGGTTGATTTCATCAAGTTTAATCGCAACCTTTAAGGTCGGGGCAACTTGATGAGATAGCCAGTTCAGCGTCCTTTGGAAGGAGTAAGGCTCTGGTTTTGTGGTTAGTTTTAATCGTTCACGATTGTTCCCAATAAACCAAGCCCATTCTTCATTCAGTTTCCAATCAGAACGAGGTTTGGAATCGTCTTTATCTACAAAACGGATATACCGATTGATAATTTTAAAGGCGGTATGCTCTGGATTGTCATAGACGAGTAAATCACGGACTGCATAATAGGCACGCTCATTTTTCAATCGAATCTCAAAACGGTTTTTTACTTCTGCGTCTTCAATGGGAATATCATTTTTCTTGTACTGCTCGTAGTCCTTTTCATAGATACAGAAATAAACTTCACTTTGTAATGAACCGATATAGAGGGTGTTTCCCATACATTCCTTTTCCTCTTTGCGTACCAGTTCGCCACTGCGATAGCTTTTAAAACTGCGGAAGACGGAGATACATTCTTCCTGTTGGCACTTTTCAGTGAGTACAGGGATATTCAAAATCCCTGTCTTATCGTTAATGGCAAGGTCAAGGCGTTTCATCACACCGCCAGCCACCAAAACGTCCATAAAGAACTCATACCAGCTTCTTTGTTGTGCCAGAAGATAGCTTTCAAATTGTCTGCACCCACGACCTTTCAATTCCACCAGAACTCCTTTGTCCAGTTCATGGGAGCAAAGGACGAATATGTCGCCTAAAGCATAATGCTCTGAATAAGAATAGAAACCATAGTCCTCATGAAGAAAATAGGACAGTTTCAGTTGTAAGATGTTTTCGACCACCTGCTGTACGTCTGTTGTCGGAAAGCGAATCCTTACATAATCAAACAGCATTTCAAGGGAAGCGTCGGGATTGAAGCGTTCCAGAGCTTCCCAAAGGGACTGCTGTAAATCCTCTGATGGCTTGACTTTTCCTGTTTCAATATCGCTTAGATACTGCCTTGTAATACCAGTCGCAACAGCTAAACGGTTTTGAGATAGTCCATAAGCCAAGCGTTTTTCTTTTAAATGCTGTAACCAAGTTTGTTCATTCAGTAAAAATCCCTCCAATCAAAAAGGCGTATGTCAACTTTTAAAGCCCATTTGACATACGCTGAAATTTTGTAAATCCCTTGTAACCAAAGGATTTTCTAATGTTTTTTTGACTGTTTCCTGTCGATTTGTACCCCCCTGTTAGATACGGGGGGTTAAGTGCTGGCGTGGCTATTGCCACACCAGCCAGCAAGATCAGTCCACACCTGCGACTTCCGCTTCGCACGTCGCCTGCGTGGACTGTCTGCTGTTGGATAACTTTTTAATTTCCTCCAAGAAATCATATCCTTTTGGTACAAGGGGAGTATAAAACTCTGATATGACACTTGTTCCTACATCAACATAGCCACGACCTTTGATTCGCTTTAAGAAGAAATCCTTTTGTACGTCACTGCCAAACATCATGCCATAGCCCATTTCAGACATACGACCTAAAGCCACTCTGAAATTAAACTGATCACGGATTCCGTCGCCTAAATATTTTGCGTCTGGACGTTGACAAGCCAGTATTAGAAAGAAGCCAGCTTGACGACCTAACATGACAATCTGTTTCAGCTTATTCATAACTGCGGTGTTTTCTTTTGTTCCCAGCATTTCCATGAAAGCGACGTATTCATCAAAGATTAAGAAGTGTGCCGGGAGACCTAAGTAAGCATAATTTTTGCCAGTCTTATAGTTCTTCATCTGCTTCATTTCCTCACTACGTTTCATCATTTCTTCATAGAATGTTTCAATGCAAGAAAGCAAGTCTTCTTTTCTATAGTAGACATTTGCCATCACAGAACCTAAGTCCGCAAGGTCAGCATTTTTCGGGTCAAGAATATACAGTTTTGAATCTGTATGAAGCAAGGCTTCAATCAGTGTCAGTATAAAGTAAGTTTTACCGCCACCTGTACCACCAGCAATCAACATATGAGGGAGCTTATCATATTCCCACCATACGTTTTTCATTAAGCGAAGTTTACCATCTTTAGCTTCTACTTCATCAATAGAAATACGACTGGCTATGGTGTCATAGAGCAAAGTATATTCCACATAGGAATCCTTTAACTCTTTATCCGTCAGCTCACAGTACAAGCCACTCTCTAATTTCTTTTCCAAGTGTAAGAGTTGGTCTTGATATTTTCCCAGCGTGATTTCCACCCGTATCTGTATCAAGCCATTTTTAAGTCGATAATACATTTTAGGGAAGTAGGTTATCTTTTCCTTTGTACGACCAGCACTATCTTTAAAGAAACCCTCTGTTTTGACCTGTTCAGATTCATACCACTTGTTTTCAAGTATCATCTTTGCCAGTTTTTGACGGTGGTAAAGTTGTTTAACCGTATCATAGCGAACCCGTTTGAATACAAACGCTACCAGCAAGCAGATAAGAATTGCGACACTGAAACTGATAATTAAATAGGGAATGTCAATCTTATCTGCTTGTGATAGGTTAAAATCCTGCCAGTTGATCTGCTGGATTGTCTTCACATGAAACAGTCCGACAACCAGCAGGAAAACAGGCAGGAGTGACGCTATCGTAAAATGAAAGACTAAATCTTTACCAGATGGGCGAATCCTTTTACCACGCTGTTTCATGCGAAAAAGTCTCCTTTCTACCTAGCGACTATTTGTCTTGTGTCGGTTCTTTCTTTGCTTGTGGTTGAGCTTTGAATGAACTAGAATCCTTTGTCAGCACAATATCGTCTGCCTTGATATACCAGTCAACATCTGCTCCTTGATAGGTGGCAGTAGCAACGGTGTCCGCAATGGGATTGATAAGTTCCACCCGTGCGTTATAATCAAACTCTTTCAAAGGCACGCTGGCAGGAATACTTACTTGAATCATGCGTCCTTGTCCTTTGGATTTTAAGTCATAGGTACGTTCCTTGATTTCATCTGAAACCGACCCGTCTTCATTTTGGATTCTCACTTCACGACGTAGAGCAGAGAATTTCAATTCTCCAAAAGTCGTGTCTTTATCTAATACAATGCCATTTGCTAATCTCATCATTTTTCCTCTCTTTCTTTATTCTTTTATCATGTCGTCAGCATGTAAAAGGTAATTTGTAAAACCACGAGTGCCGATTTTGTAGCCCTCTGCGGTAATACGTGGATTGACTAACTTCACACGTTCCTCAAAGCCGAAATGTTTTTCGCCAGCTTCAGCAGGAAGCACCACCACAATATCATCTGCTCTTTGAACATCAGAATAGAGATTATAGCTTCTTGATAAGACAGTTAGCCGTCCGTTGATTCTTCGCTGAACGACTTTATCCTCGCCAGCAAATTCTAAATTGCCGAATGTTTTTTCCATCTTGGGAATCACAAATTTAAGTTCCATATTTTTACCTATCCTTTCTTTTTTATGGTTGAATGAATCTCGTTTGTTTGATGGTCTTTCACGGTGGGGAGCGACCTTTATTCTCTTGTTTTTCTATTTTCGTAGTATCACGTCCTTTCAAATCGGGTAAAAAAATAGACACCTCATTTTTGAAGTGTCCACCTTTTGCCTATTCAATTTTTATTGGAAGTATCTTTGTTTCTTCACTTTTCAAGGGTAAATCGTCGTATCAAAGCTCATTCATAAGTAGTAAATTAGTAGTAAATTGATTGGTTTCGACCTTGATAAAGTGTGATAAGTCCAGTGTTTATACGGATAACTAGATTTTCATACTATTTTTTGAAATAAAAAATCATAAATTTCTTGCACGGTACCCAGCGCCATCATTTCTTGGTCTTTGACGGTTTGTTTGAGATTTTGGTAAATCTGACTTTCTCCGATCTCCCGTTTTGGTGCCTCTTTATTCACTGTCATGACACCATCTTTGATCGTCACAAAGCCTAGTTCTTCAAATATTTGAATCATTTTGACCAGCAAGATTTGTTGGATATTAAGATAAGTAGCCAAATCTTTCAGCTTGTAGCGAATATCAAACTCTGGGAACTGATAGATGGTCTTGTACAATTTGGCAAACTGCTCTCTAGTCCCATAACCTGTCAGATAGTAAGCCTTGTCAATATCATTTTTGAAATAGACAGCAGAGAAATGCTGTTCCTGAAAAATGGTCTTCAGCTGAGTAATATCCTCAGGAATGGTTTTTACAACAACAGCTTCACTATCTACTAAATCTGGTAGTTCTCCAGCAAAATCCAAGACTGGAACTCCTTCTGGTAAGACTGCATTTTTCCCACGAATGTTAAAGAGTTGAACCCCCTCCACACGCGCGTCCACCATCATCAACTGGAGGGCAGTTTGGCCATTCCATTGGTTGACAGACAATTTGACTGCCAACTCTAGATTCTTGGTTTGAGAGAACTCTGTCGCCCATCTACCTTGACCGAAGGCCACCACTTCAAAATTCGCCTCACCCTTAGAGATTTTCAGCTTGAGGTGGGCATTGCCTGCTCCCATGGTACGAGCACTTTCGACCTGAAAATCCTTTATATAAAAGACAGGTTTCTGATTGTCCATTCCAAAGGGAGCTAAACGTTCAAAGTTCTTGACCGTTTCAAGACTCAAAGCCTCCAAATCAAGTTCTTCATCGAGATTTAACTTGTTCTTGCCACCAGCATCTGCACCTTTTTCACGGACATAATCTTCCAAAACCTGAGATAAATCTGAAAGCTTCTCAATTTCCAGCGTCATACCCGCTGCACCTGCATGACCGCCAAATGCGATAAAGAGGTCGCGATGGGGATCCAAGGCTTCAAAAATATCGACCGCTTCCACACTACGAGCGCTTCCCTTGGCACGACCGTCTTCTATATTAAGAACAATGACTGTCTGCCCTAGTTCTTCCAACAAACGACCAGCCACGATACCTAGAACCCCAGGATTCCAGCCTTCCTTGGCCAAGACCTGGACCTTCTTCTCAGGATCCACCATGGTCTTAGCTTCTTCATAGATTGACTGAACGATTTCCTTGCGCTCTTCGTTTTTCTGGTGAATCATAAGGGCAATCTCATGCGCTTCCTCGTCGTCAAATCCAGTCAGTAAATCAATGGCTGGGTTGGGATCGTCCAAGCGCCCCAAGGCATTTAAACGAGGAGCAAGCTGAAAACCAATCGTTTCTTCTGTCACTTCATTAGCAGCAATCCCAGCCATATCCAACATTTCTTGTAGACCAATGCGCTGAGTATGCCCCAACATTTCTAGACCATATTGAACCAAGATACGGTTTTCATCCGTCAGGCTCACCATATCTGCAATGGTACCAATAGCGACCAAGTCAAGCAGTTCCACTTGAACTTCCTCTAAAAGGGCACAAGCCAGCTTGAAGGCCACTCCGCAACCAGCCAAATATTTGAAAGGATAGTCCGCATCTGGATGCTCAGGATGAACGATAGCATAGGCATCTGGCAAGGTTTCAGGCATGGAATGGTGGTCAGTCACAATGACATCTACTCCCATAGACTGGGCCATTTCAATGGCTTCGTGACCAGCAACCCCATTATCCACCGTCACAATCAAGGAAATTCCTTCTTGCTCGATAAAGTATTTATAAACACTGGCATTGGGACCATATCCATCAGTAAAACGATTAGGCAGGTAAACTCTGCACTCGGCACCAAGCTGTTCCAAACTTTCCTTCACAATCGAAGCCGAAGTCATGCCATCCGCATCGTAGTCTCCATAAACGAGAATATTTTCCCCTTCTTCAATGGCCTGACGAATACGAGCCACTGCCTTGTCCATATCATGGAGCAGATAAGGGTCATGCAAGTCCTCCAAGGAAGGTTCTAAAAACTTCTTCAGACTTTCTTCATCCTGAATCCCTCTCTCTAATAATAAGCGAGCCACCTCAGGGCCCAGTCCAGCCTTCTTGGCTATCTTTGTAAAATCCGCATCTTCAACCTGCGGGGCAAATTGCCATTCATAAGTAGGTGTTATCAAAAAGACATCCACTCTTTCTAAGAATTCTATTGCTTCATTATAACATGATTTAGACGTTTTCTCTATCCAGATTGCTTTTTTATAAAATTTTAGTGAATTTTTTCAGATATGATTTGACAAGACTATTCTTTTGGTGTAGAATCATGTTATAAAATCTAACACAAAGGAGATTCCTTATGGCTTTAGTAGAATTTGAACACGTCGAAAAATATTACGGAGACTACCACGCACTCCGCGACATCAATCTCCGTTTTGAAAAAGGACAAGTTGTTGTCCTCCTTGGCCCTTCTGGTTCTGGGAAGTCCACTCTTATCCGTACCATCAATGGTTTAGAGGCTGTCGACAAGGGAAGTCTTCTAGTCAATGGCCACCAAGTTGCTGGTGCCAGTCAGAAAGATTTAGTGCCTCTTCGCAAGGAAGTCGGCATGGTTTTCCAACATTTCAACCTCTACCCTCACAAAACAGTGTTAGAAAACGTAACACTCGCGCCCATAAAAGTTCTAGGAATTGATAAAAAAGAAGCTGAAAAGACAGCCCAAAAATATCTGGAATTTGTAAATATGTGGGACAAGAAAGATTCATATCCAGCCATGCTTTCTGGTGGACAAAAACAACGGATTGCCATCGCTCGTGGACTCGCTATGCATCCTGAACTCCTCCTCTTTGATGAGCCAACATCTGCTCTTGACCCTGAAACCATCGGCGATGTTCTAGCAGTTATGCAAAAATTGGCCCACGATGGTATGAATATGATTGTCGTTACTCATGAAATGGGCTTTGCCCGTGAAGTTGCTGACCGCATCATCTTTATGGCTGACGGAGAAGTCTTGGTGGATACGACAGATGTTGATGACTTTTTCGACAATCCAAGCGAACCTCGTGCCCAACAATTCCTCAGCAAGATCATCAACCACGAAAGTGACAAAGTCAAATAAGGAGGCGCCTATGAAAAAGAAATTCTTTTTATCAGCAATATTGATTAGCCTTTTCGGCCTTGCTGCTGCGACACCAGTTCAGGCCGACACCAGCGTCGCAGATATTCAAAAAAGAGGCGAGCTAGTTGTCGGTGTCAAACAAGACGTTCCCAACTTTGGCTATAAGGACCCCAAGACAGGGACCTATTCTGGTATCGAAACAGACTTGGCCAAGATGGTCGCTAATGAGCTTAAGGTCAAGGTTCGCTATGTGCCTGTTACTGCGCAAACCCGTGGACCGCTCCTAGACAATGAACAGGTCGATATGGATATCGCAACCTTCACCATCACAGACGAACGCAAAAAACTCTACAACTTCACCAGCCCCTACTACACAGATGCATCTGGCTTTTTGGTCAATAAATCTGCCAAAATCAAAAGCATTGAGGATCTAAACGGCAAAACCATCGGAGTTGCCCAAGGTTCCATTACTCAGCGCTTGATTACTGAACTAGGTAAAAAGAAAGGCCTGAAGTTTAAATTCGTCGAACTTGGTTCCTACCCAGAATTGATTACTTCCCTTCATGCTCACCGTATTGATGCCTTTTCCGTTGACCGCTCGATTCTATCTGGCTATATCAGCAAACGCACAGCACTACTAAATGATAGTTTCAAGCCATCTGACTACGGTATCGTTACCAAGAAATCAAATACCGAGCTCAACAACTATCTTGATAACTTGGTTACTAAGTGGAGCAAGGATGGTAGTTTGCAAAAACTTTATGACCGTTACAAGCTCAAACCATCTAGCCATACCGCAGATTAAGGAGGACACCCTATGACAGATTTATCATCTTGGACAGCCTATTTTCAGGATTTTGGCCAATTTTTCAATGGATTCCTCTTCACCCTTGCCCTAGCAATCGGATCCTTTATCCTCGCTATGGTTTTGGGCATCTTCTTTGGAGCTATGTCAACCAGCAAACGTCCAATTTTGCGCATTTTGGCTCGCATCTTTGTAGAATTTTACCAAAACACTCCCCTCTTGGTGCAGTTTGTTATCATTTTTTATGGCCTACCTCTTATCAGTGACCATATCATCATGATTCCGATTTATTGGACAGCTGTACTATGTGTAGGTCTCTATCACGGTGCCTATATCGCTGAGGTTATTCGCTCAGGGATTCAGTCTATTCCTAGCGGTCAGATGGAGGCCGCCTTGTCGCAAGGTTTTACTTATATCAGTGCCATGCGCTTGATTATCTTGCCTCAGGCCTTCCGTATCATTCTCCCTCCTTTGACCAACCAAATCGTCAACCTCATCAAGAACACCTCAACAGTCGCTATCATCTCTGGAGTAGACTTGATGTTTGTGACCAAGTCTTGGTCGGCTCTTAACGGAAACTATATCCCAGCCTTTCTAGGTGCTGCCCTTCTCTACTTTTCTCTTTGCTTTCCTGTTGCCCAGTTTGGTCGCAAGATGGAGCAAGCCAACAAAAAAGCCTATTCACTTTAGGAGGTTACTATGGAATCCATTTTAGAAGTTTTAACCCCAGATAACCTAATCTTTATCTTTAAAGGATTTGGCTTGACCCTCTATATTTCTCTGATTGCCATCATCCTATCTACCCTTATCGGTACAGTTCTAGCTGTCATGAGAAATGGGAAAAATCCTGTCTTACGTATCATCTCCAGCATTTACATCGAGTTTGTGCGTAACGTTCCCAACCTCCTCTGGATTTTCACCATCTTTTTGGTTTTCAAGATGAAGTCCACTCCAGCAGGAATCACTGCCTTTACCCTCTTTACCTCAGCAGCCTTGGCTGAGATTATCCGAGGCGGTCTCAATGCCGTGGACAAGGGACAATACGAAGCAGGAATGTCTCAAGGATTTACCTCAGCCCAAATCCTCTACCACATCATTCTCCCACAAGCAATCCGTAAAATGCTGCCAGCCATCATTTCTCAGTTTGTTACCGTAATTAAGGATACCAGTCTCCTCTACTCTGTTATAGCCCTACAAGAACTCTTTGGAGCTAGCCAAATTCTCATGGGCCGTTATTTCGAACCAGAGCAGGTCTTCAGTCTGTATATCCTGATTGCCCTCATCTACTTCAGCTTTAACCTAGCAATTTCTAGCCTATCTCATATGCTAGCAAAACGTTGGCAACAAGCTGCAGAATAAACAGCCACTCTCCAGTTCAATTGGAGAGTTTTTTTGATGAGAGTAGATATTTATAGACCTCAATTTGACACCATACTTTTTCTATGATGAAATGTAACAAATTTTCTTACAACAAATCAAAATCTAAATGAAATGGAATTTTTTATGAAATCAATCAAAGGGCTACTCTTTATCATAGCTAGTTTTGCCTTGACTATGTTGACTTGGATGAACACTTCTCCCCAATTCATGATTCCAGGACTAGCTTTAACAAGCCTATCTCTGACTTTTATACTAGCCACTCGTCTCCCGATAATAGAAAACTGGTTTCACGGTTTGGAGAAGGTCTACACCGTCCACAAATTCACAGCCTTTCTCTCCATCATTCTACTAATCTTTCATAACTTTAGTATGGGCGGTTTGTGGGGCTCTCGCTTAGCTGCTCAGTTTGGCAATCTTGCAATCTATATCTTTATCAGTATCATCCTTGTCGCCTATTTAGGCAAATACATCCAATACGAAGCTTGGCGATGGATTCACCGTCTGGTTTATCTAGCTTATATTTTTGAACTCTTTCACGTCTACATGATGATGGACAATCGTCTTCTCACATTTAATCTTCTAAGTTTTCTTGTTAGTAGCTATGCCCTTTTAGGCTTGCTAGCTGGTTTTTATATCATTTTTCTATATCAAAAGATTGGCTTCCCCTATCTAGGGAAAATTACCAATCTCAAACGCTTAAACCACGATACTAGAGAAATTCAAATCAATCTTAGCAGACCTTTCAACTATCAATCAGGACAATTTGCCTTCCTAAAGATTTTCCAAGAAGGATTTGAAAGTGCTCCGCATCCCTTTTCTATCTCAGGAGGTCATGGTCAAACTCTTTACTTTACTGTCAAAAATTCAGGTGACCATACCAAGAATATCTATGACAATCTTCAAGTCGGCAGCAAAGTAAGCGTAGATAGAGCTTACGGACACATGATTATAGAAGAAGGACGAGAAAATCAGGTTTGGATTGCTGGAGGCATTGGGATCACCCCCTTCATCTCTTACATCCGTGAACATCCTATTTTAGATAAACAGATTCACTTCTACTATAGCTTCCGAGGAGAGGAAAATGCAGTCTACCTAGATTTACTCCGTGACTATGCTCAGAAAAATCCTAATTTTGAACTCCATCTAGTCGACAGTAGGAAAGACGGCTATCTTAATTTTGACCAAGAAAAAGTGCCCGAACATGCAAGCGTCTATATGTGTGGTCCTCTTTCTATGATGAAGTCACTTGCCAAACAGATTAAAAAACAAAATCCAAAAGCAGAGCTTATTTACGAAGGATTCAAGTTCAAATAACTACTCATACTCTCCTGGGAATTCTAGGAGAGTTTTTTATATCCAAATGAAATAAGACCGGAGCGATGGAATTTTGGCATTCAAATCAATTGATAAGAATGTTTTATAGTGAGATCAAATAGGATACGAACAAATTGATTAGGAAAATCAAATGAATTTATAGAAATCTTTTAGCAGTCATGGCGTCCTATTCCAGTTTCAAAACACCATAGAAGAAGCATTGTGCTAGTCTAGATCCAGTTTACTATACTAAAACGGGCAACTTAAAACACAAAAAACCCACCCAATGGGTAGGTTTCATCTGTATTATTCAGCTAGATTAAGCTTTACCTTCTGAACCGAATACGTCGATACGTTCTTCAACTGATGCTTGGATAGCTTTTACACCGTCAGCCAAGAATTTACGTGGGTCGAAGAGTTTTTTCTTGTCGTATTCTGCTTCGTTGGCTTCGTAGTCACGAGCAAATTTACGAGTTGCGTTAGCGAATGCGATTTGGCATTCAGTATTAACGTTAACTTTGGCAACACCAAGTTTGATAGCTGCTTGGATTTGCTCATCAGGAATACCTGAACCACCGTGCAATACGATTGGGAATCTTGGAAGAGCTTCTGTCAATTTTTGCAAGTGGTCAAGGTCAAGACCTTCCCAGTTTGCTGGGTAAGGACCGTGGATGTTACCGATACCAGCTGCCAAGAAGTCGATACCAGTTTCAACCATTGCTTTAGCGTCTTCGATTGGAGCCAATTCACCTTTACCGATGATTCCGTCTTCTTCACCACCGATAGTACCAACTTCAGCTTCTACTGAGATACCTTTAGCGTGTGCTTTTTCAACAACTTCTTTAGCCAATTTAAGGTTTTCTTCAACTGGAAGGTGTGAACCGTCAAACATGATTGAAGTGTAACCAACTTCGATACACTCAAGTGCATCTTCGTAGTGACCGTGGTCAAGGTGGATAGCTACTGGTACAGTGATACCCATTGATTCAACAAGGTTAGCGATCAAGTTGCGAGCAACTTTGTAACCACCCATGTATTTAGCAGCACCCATTGAAGTTTGGATCAAAACTGGAGCTTTTTTAGCTTCTGCTGCGCGCAAGATAGCTTGAGTCCACTCAAGGTTGTTTGTGTTAAATCCACCAACTGCATAACCGTTGTCACGAGCTGCTTGGACAAATTTTTCTGCTGAAACGATTGCCATTTTATCAGGCCTCCTGTATATTTTTATGGGTCATCCCATTTACATTGTTCATTTTATCACTTTTTGACAAAAAAATCTAGTTTTTCCCGCAGTTTCGATTGAATTTCTTCTAGCTTCATCTATGTAAACCCTTTCTATCCCTAGTCTTGGGCGACTTTTGGAAAAGCTATGAAGAAAGTCAAACGATTCTCCTGCACCTCGAAACGATAAGCTAATTTTTCATGTTCTAATAGACTCTTAACCACAAAGAGCCCCATCCCAGACCCTTTGGCCTTGCGACTAGCATTATCAGAAAAAGATTGGGCCAGTTTTTCTTGTTCTTCTGAGCTACAGCTATTTTCTATAAAAAGTTCCCCTTCTCTCTCTCCAATGCGAACCAAGCCGCCTGGAACAGAGTGCTTGATAGCATTACTGATGAGGTTAGAAAGAATCAACTTCATAACTGATGGGTTTAGATAAGCCTGCTGATGGGTTAAACTATTGTCTATCTGGAGTTCTCTTTCTTTGGCTAGTAAGGCATAATCCTTGACCAGACTTTGCGTCATCTGGTGTAAGTCAATTTGTTCCCTATCATCTCGCAATTCCTGCACAGACGAGAGAGAAAGTATCTGGAGAACGTGGTGATTGAGCTCATCCACAATCCCCAAGGCAACTCCCAGATAGTGATCTCTATCCTTATAACGACCGATGTTTTCTTTCATGTTTTCAATCAGGATTTTCAAACTAGCCAGAGGTGTTTTCAATTCATGAGAAGCCCCTCGTAGGAATTCGACCTTCATCTTTTCCAGCTGGAGAATGGCTTCATTCTTGTCATGCAAGTCCGCAATGACAGTCAAAAGATGCTGGTAAAGGCTATTGATTTGTTCCTTTAGATCACCAATCTCATCCTTAGAATCCACGCGCAATCGCACTTGAGCATCTAATTCCATCATCCGTCGGGTCACCCGCTTGATTTCCAAAATCGGGGCAACGATAGTCCGAGCATAGATATAGGCCACCAAGAGGGAAATCAGAAAGGATGCCAGCAAGGTATAGGGAAGAAACTGGAGACTGATCTGCTCTGCTTCTTTTTGCAAATCCATGGAAACTAGAAACTGGAGAGTCATAGTACCACCGTCCTGCGTTGTCACCTCGCGCTCCTCAATAAAGAGCGAAGTGGTTTGACGGTCCGTGTCCAGAGGAAGACTGTCCTTGACTTCTAACTTGTCCTCGGTCATCTCTCCCTTGACCGCCCCCTTAATCTCACTGGTCTGGGAATATAGGTCTAACACTTTCTCTATACTCTGCCTATCCTTTCCTTCGAGTGACCGGGCAATGGCTGTCGCTTTCTGACCAATAGTTTCTTGACGGTGGCTCAGATAAGTCGAAGGAAAAAGAAAATAAATAGCTAAATGAAGGCAGATAACCAGAACACTAAAAATCGAGAAGGTATAGATAAATATCTTTGTAAATAAACCTGTTCGTTTCATTTTCGCTCCAATTTATAACCAACATTGCGCACAGTGAGGATGCAGTCCAGGTCTAGTTTTTTCCGCAATTCCTTGATATAAACATCAATGACACGGTCAAAGGGAACCTCATCTGTCGCTTTCCAGACGGCATCGATTATCTGAGAACGAGTCAAGGCTCGTCCTTCATTTTTAACCAAATAATCAAGAATTTCCAACTCTTTGGCATTGATAGCTACTTCCTCACCTGCTAGGCTGGCACTGTAACTTTCAAAATCCACCTTGGCATCCTTATAAGAGAAAATTCGTCCTGTATCGTAATAGCGCTTGAAAATCGCGTCCACCCTCACTTTTAAGAGGGAGAGGGAGAAGGGCTTTTCCAGATAGCCATCTGCCAGAGAGGCAAAGGCACTCATCTTGTATTCCTCATCCTGAAAGGCTGTTAACATCAAGACAGGGACTTGGCTGCTTTTGCGAATCTCAGCTAGGACTTCTAGGCCATTAAGCTTGGGCATCTGGATATCCAGTAAAACCAAGGCTACCTCATAGCTTGAAAATTTTTCTAAGGCTTCTTGACCGTCCGCCGCCTCAATGGTTTCATAGCCACAATCTGTCAAATAGTCACTGATCCCCTCGCGGATCATTTCTTCATCTTCTACAATTAAAATTTTCATACTTTAACTGCTCTCTATTTTTTATTTTTCTTAGAATAACTACCTACTCTATTTTCTATTATAGTCTCTTGCTGGCCTTTTGTCTGTAAACAACTGACCACTAGATAAAACAAAGAGAGCCTATCGCTCTCTCTGCTTGCATTTCACTCCCTGTGGAATGAAGGTTATTTGGTTTTTGAAAATGTTAAGACGTAGTTATAATCTTTCCCATTGTTTTTATAGAGATAGTCTTCTTTAACAGTATAACCACGTTTACGTAATTCCTCTTTCTTGGCATCAACTTGGTTCTTGACTGCTACTTTTACTTCATCATCTGTTGAACCAGCTGCGACTTCAAGAGGAGTTTCATTGATAGCTCCTAGGAAACCTGCAATATCTTTCATTTGATCAAAGTTATAAAAAACATTGACTTTGACCTTTTGAGGAGCTGGCTGTTCTAGACTTCTACGATTTCTGCTAGCGCGTGGTTGAACTGCCGGAGCCATTCTGAACCCTGTAGTTCCTGTAGTTTGCTTAGTGAAAGTGACTACGTAGTTATAATTCTTAACATCCGTATCTTCCTCAAATACTATCTCATTTTTTACTTGATACCCTCTAGCAGCTAGGTCTTTTATCTTGGCTTGAATTTTTGCTTCAACTAATTCTTTTGCCCGTTCTTTACTTGTTCCAGCAGGAATCGTAACAGTATTGTCTTCACCAGGATCACCAAAGAAACCTGGAATATCTTTCATACCATCAAAATTATAATAAAGTGAAACTGTGTTTTGAGGTTCCTCAATACTTCTCCGACGACGAGTTACTCGAGGTTGGTAAGTTCCTGCACTTCGGAATCCTGAGTTACCAGTTGTAGAACTGTCTGACGTTGCCGCAGGTTGTGTTTGTGATGAGTCTTCAGATGAGGACGGCTGAGAAGATGGATTGCTAGAAGTTAGTGCGCTGTTTGCTACTGTACTATTTTCATCAATAGTTGTTCCGCCAGCATGGCTTTCGATTGGTTTCTTGAAATCAGGACTTTCATAAGTTACACCTGGTGTCTCAATTTCATTTAATTTATCACGATATTCATCTACAAGAGCTGCTTGTTTCTCCGTATCGTTTTCTTCAGCAAGCTTCTTGTGATACTCTTCAGTAAGTTGTTCTACTTTTTCAAGTGCTTGTGTTTTCCGCTCCTCACTTAAATTACTATTTTTAATATTTTCTTCAGTTTCTTTCTTTTGGTCGTCAATCGCATCTTTATTACTGTCTTCAGTTTCTTTCTTTAAAGACTGCTCTGAATCTTGATGTTCTACAGCTGGTTCATCGGCTTGAGGTTTTTCTCCTTGAGAAGTTGAATCGACTGAATCGCCATCAGTTATAGCGTCTGTTGATGAATTATTTGAAGTATTTCCCGTTGTATCAGTTGTTCCTTCTGTAGCTGTTGATTCAGTTGATGGACTTGAGTCAGCTGAATTAGCACTAGTTGTAGCGCCTGTTGATGGATTATTTGTTGTTTCGGCGTTACCTTCTTCTGGTTGCGCTGGCGCTGTTGTTCCTGCTTCTGCTGACTCTTTTCCTTCAGTTGTAGATTCTTTAGGTGCTGATTCTACACTATCTTTCGGTTCAGTTGATTCCTCTGCTACTCCTGTAGCTCCTTCTGTTGGTTCTGAAGTCCCCCCTGTTTCTTTTTCTTCATCTTCCTTCACTTCTGTTCCTTCTGTGACATTTTCTTTTGGTGCTGGGTTTGCTTCTGTTCCCTCAGCTCCATTTGCCACTGATTCTGTTGAAGGCGGTACTGATTCCACAGTTGCAGATGTTCCTGGTTCTGCTGACTCTTCTGCTTTTACTTCTTTTTCTGTTGCTTCTGGTGTTGTTACCGCTTCTTCTTTAGAATCAGCTGACGGTGCATTTGTTGCGCTATCTTGTTTTCCTGTCTCACCAACAGAAGTTTTATCTGTATTACCTGCTTCACTTGAAGTTGTGCCTTCTGCCACAGTATTATCTTCATTTGCGCTTTCGGATACTGAAGGCGCTGGTTCTGGTTCTGTTAGTTCAGATGTCTCTGGACCTTCTGCTTTCGAGTCTTTACCTTCTTCCCCTGCTGCTGAATCCACTGTTCCTTCAGGTGTATCTTCCTTTGGAGTTGTATTTGCTTCTGTTCCTGATTCTTCAGCTTCTTTTCCTTCATCTCCTGCTGTTGTTCCCACTTCTTTTGGAGCTGGTTGTTCTTCTTTATTTTCCGAAGTTGTACCCTCTACCACTGGTGTTTCTGAAACTTCTGCTTTCGGAGCTGAACTTCCTGATTGTTCTGTAGTTTCATCATTTGAAGGAGTAGCGTCTGTTACCGTAGTGGATCCACCTGAATCAGTACTAGTTGTAGCACCTGTTGATGGATTATTTGATGTTTCGACGTTACCTTCTTCTCCTGCTGGCGCTGGTGTGGCTGTTTCAGTAGTTGCAGATGTTCCTGCTTCTGCTGACTCTTTTCCTTCAGCTTCCTTTGCTACTTCTTCTGTTGTACCTGGCGCTGCTGGAGTTCCTTCTGCTGGTTGCGCTGGCGCTGGAGTTTCTGTCGTTCCTGGCGCTGCTGGTTGGTCTTCCGCTGGTTGCGCTGGAGTTGGTTGTTCTGTCGTTCCTGGCGCTGCTGGCTCTTCAGCTTTCGGTGCTGGTGTCGCTGGTTCCTCTGCTTTTGACGCTACTGGAGCTGATACAGGCTGATAG
>NZ_JBBJZX010000008.1:0-40920 GCF_038148935.1 Streptococcus pseudopneumoniae
GGCGACGTTGACGTGGTTTGAAGAGATTTTCGAAGAGTATCAATTATAGGACTAATCTTTACCACCTAGTTTCTCATTGATTTTCATCATCACACTAGCAATTTTTTCACCCCAATAAGGGTCTGAGGCATATTCTACATTCATACCAGACGACTTATTTCCAAGGAAAGTTCTGCCCCTATCGATATAATTTTCCTTAATCCACTTGGTTGCACCTAAAATTCCCTTATCCACATCATCAAATGTCTTGGCAGAAAGGTAAGGTGTCGTGTCATAGGCTGTAATTCCAAAGAAATTATTCTTATCTTTGGCAATCTTACTTCGTCCCCAGTCACTTTCTAAGGCACTATGGGCAAGGAGGTAAAGGGCATTGATATGGTAATGTTCTTCGGCTTCCTTAAAGGTAGCTCCCTTATTTTCCAAGAGACTATTGTCAATATTTAACAAACTAAATACCTTATCCAAATCTTCAGCACTGTAGTTTGTAGCCTCTGTCAAATCTTTGAAAAGGAAGGGATTTTCAAGCTTAAAACCATCAAAATGCAGCCCATCTGCCGAATAATATTTCTTGCCTACTTCCATATCAGAAATATGAGAAGCTACTGGAATACTAGCATTCTGAGCCACATAGTGATAAAAACGGTGCCCATCACTCTCATAATAAGGGATAAAATCCTTGCTAGCATCTAGTGCTTGTAAATCTTCTGTTTTCATATATCCTGACAAACCAGAAACAGTAATAGCCAAGCGCTTGTCATCACTTTTTCTATCCTTATCTAGCCAGACGACACTACCTTGCGATATATAGGAAAGCTTTTCACCATCTGCATTATAAACATTTGCTGTGACAGGAACTACTTGATAGTAAGCAGCATTTTCGTTTGTAGCTTTTTCTCCAAGCCATTTACCGTCGCTTCCAAGCTGATAACCATCTACAGTCTCATTTTTCGCCATGTAGCCACCAGATTTGAAGTAGTACCAGGCTTGACTTTTAGAATCGTAGACCCATTCTTTATCTGCCATTTTACCATCAGATTTTATATAAAACCAAGATCCCTTATCCCAAATCCATTCATTGGCTGCCATATAGCCACCGGATTTTAGATAATAATAGTGACCATTCTCGAAAATCCATTCTTTATCAGCATGATTTCCATTTTCTTTGATGTAAAACCAAGATTGGTATTGTTTGTCAAAAAGCCAACCTTGCTGTACTTTAGCACCACTTGCATTCACATAAGCCTGGTCAATCCACTGACTTGTCAGTAGATAACCACCAGATTTAAAATAATAGTCCTTACCCTTGATTTGGAGCCATTCTTTCTCTGCGTGCTGGCCATCTGCTTTTATATAAAACCAAGCGTCGTATTGAGAATCATAGACCCAATCTTCTATTACCTTGGAACCTGTTGCACCAACATAGGAAGTTCCTAGCCACGCATTTCTTTTCATCTTTCCATTTTGGTCAAGATAGTAGAAGGCTCCCTTGTCTTCTACCCATTCTGACTTGGCCATATATCCACCAGATTTTAGGTAAAAATAATCATCACCTTGCTTCAGCCATTCATTTTCAGCATAGTTTGCATCTTCTTTTATATAAAACCAAGATTGATAGTGAGCATCAAAAACCCACTCATTGGCTGCTTGACTGCCATCTGCTTTCAGGTATTGTTTTCCTTGCCAAGTACCATCGCTAGCCATTGCACTCTCTGGTCTGACTAAGAAAAATAGCAGGGCTAAAAAAATAAATCTTAATTTCTTCATTAACCTTCTTCCTCTGTTCTTATTTATTTTATTGTACCAAAATTCTCTGAAATTCATATTACAAACTAATAAAAAATCAAGAACAGATTGATTGTAGTTTACCTCAGAGACTCTTTTACTTCCTTGCGGAGATTTTCCAGACTACTAATGCCGTATTTGTCCATAACTTTTGGTAAATTTTCTATGATGTCAGGGCAGGCATAAGGATTGGTAAAGTTAGCTGTTCCAACTCCGATTGCAGATGCTCCAGCCAGATACATTTCTAGGGCAGCTTCTGCCGAATCCACTCCCCCCATTCCAATAATAGGCAGGTCTGTTGTTTGGGCTACTTGTCGGATGAGTTTGAGGGCTACTGGAAAAACTGCTGGACCAGACATTCCACCTGTTCCATTGGCCAAGATTGGTTTTCTGGTTTTGAGTTCAAAGCGCATTCCAACTAGAGTATTGATCATGGTTAATCCACTGGCTCCCGCATCTTCTGCAGCTTTTGCGACAGTAACAATATCGGTCACACTAGGGGTTAATTTGACATAAACTGGCACATCAGACGCTTCCACAGCTGCTTTCACCACATCATAAGCCAAATCTGGGTCTTGACCAATCAAAAGTCCGTGGTTACAGTGGTCAACATTGGGGCAAGAAATATTGAGCTCGATAGCCTTTACATTAGTTGCCTTGGAAATCCCATGAGAAACAGCCGCATACTCTTGTTTTGAAAAACCAGCTACATTGGCAATAATAGGAAGATTTGGATATTCTCTTTCCAGCCACGGTAGCTTTTCAGCCAAAACAACCTCTAAACCAGGATTTTGCAAACCGATTGCATTGAGCATGCCAGCAGGTGTTTCTGCCACCCTTGGAGTTGGATTGCCAAAGCGTGGTTCAAGGGTTGTCGCCTTGATCATAATAGAACCTAAAAGGTCTAAATCATAGTACTTGGCATACTCTTGGCCAAAACCAAAACAGCCTGATGCTGGAATAATCGGATTTTTCAAATCCAAACCAGGTAGAGAAACTTGTAAACGATTTCTAGTCATAATTTTCTCCTTATAATACAACTGTTCCTGTGCGGAAAACAGGGCCATCTTCACAGACGCGTTGGCTAACCGTCTCGCTTTCTGGCACTTTTAGGACGCAGGCATAACAAGCTCCCATCCCACAAGCCATACGAGATTCCAGAGATAGATAGGCCCTTGGATGGTTATAGAAGGTTTGATTGATATACTTCATCATTCCAGGCGCCCCACATGAGTAAACAGCATCAAATTGATTGTCTAAATCCTTGATGACTACAGAGACATTTCCCTTGATACCATAAGAACCATCATCTGTCGTTATAAAAACCTGACTATATTGGGCCAATTCCGTCTCTAAAATAACAGCATCCTTGTTCGCAAAACCGAGGACTGTCACTACTTTTACACCACGTTCATGCAATTCCTTGGCCACTTCAAGCAAGGGTGGGACACCAATCCCCCCACCAACAAGGAGAACCTGGCTCTGCTCATCTAGGTCAGACAAGTCAAAACCATTTCCCTGAGGACCCATCACATCAAGAGTATCACCCTGACTTAAGGTTGAGAAAATAGCTGTCCCAGCCCCCTCAATCCGATAAATAAGATGACACTGCTTCTTAACCTTATCAATAGACGAAATTGAAATAGGGCGACGCAAAAGATGGGCGTCATCAGGCACACGCAGATGAAGAAATTGGCCTGCCCGCATAGCTTCAACCATTTCCCCTTCTAGGACTAATTCAAAGATTGCTGGCGCGATTTCCTCCTGTGCAACCACCTTCATAGTTTCCAAACGAATTGCACCCAAACGTTTCTTACATGTGGGATTCATGACTTTTCCTCCTTAAATTTTAAGGGGACCAGATAAAGAAAAGACCTTGCTAGTGCAAGGCCTCAGTTAAAATCGTACAACAGAAGAGAGCACACTCAAAAAGTCTCCTCTAGAAAATTGTACTATTCTTTTATCTGACACCTTGTGAGTCTCTCTGGACTCCCCTTAAAGGTTAAATTTTTACTAGTATACTCTTTCAGCTAAAAAAAGTCAAGTAGAAAACGAACATTCTACTTGACTTCACGAGATTATTTTTCACGAATGACTTCGACCTTGTAGCCATCAGGGTCTTTGACAAAGTAATAGTTAGGTGCAGTTCCTGGTAGGCCATTTGTCTCAGTCACTTCATAGCCTTTGGCACTATGCTCTTGATGAAGCGCCTCAAGATCAGGTGTACTTAGGGCGATATGAGCAAAGCCATCTCCAACCACATAAGGCCCGTGATCGTAGTTATAAGTCAATTCCAACTCATAGTCGTCACCCTCAAGACCTAGATAGACAATCGTGAAGGCATGATCTGGAAAATCTCTGCGACGCAATTCTTTAAAACCAAAAGCATCTTGATAAAATGCGATTGATTTTTCAAGGTTTTCTACTCGCAAGCAAGTGTGTAGCATTTTTGAAGCCATATTTTTCTCCTTTATTTTTAAAAAGACTGGGACAATCCTGTTCCAGTCTTATCTGTTATTATTTACCAAGTTTTGCTTTAGCTGCATCTGCAAGAGCTGTGAAAGCTGCTGCATCGTTAACAGCCAAGTCAGCAAGCATTTTACGGTTAACTTCGATCTCAGCCAATTTCAAACCATGCATCAATTGTGAGTATGAAAGTCCGTTCATACGAGCTGCCGCGTTGATACGAGTGATCCACAATTTGCGGAAGTCACGTTTTTTCTGACGACGGTCACGGTATGCATAGTAGTAAGAGTTCATTACTTGTTCTTTTGCAGTACGGAACAAGATGTGTTTAGCTCCATAGTAACCTTTTGCTAATTTAAGAATACGTTTACGACGTTTGCGTGATACAACGCCACCTTTAACACGTGCCATGTTTTATTTCCTCCAAATATTTCCTAGAATTGTTTACTTACAGTCAAGCTATTATTTCAAGCGAGTAAGCATTGCTTTGATACGTTTGTAATCTCCTGAATGCACCATAGATGCTTTACGAAGATGACGACGTTGTTTCTTAGTTTTTCCGTGGAAACGGTGAGAAGTGTAAGCACGGAAACGTTTAAGTCCACCAGAACCTGTACGTTTGAAACGTTTAGCTGATGCGCGGTGTGTTTTTTGTTTTGGCATGATTTTTTCTCCTTTATTTAACTTTCTGACAATTATTTTTTGTCAGTCGCTGGCGCCAATTGCATGAACATTTGACGTCCATCCATTTTAGCACGTTGTTCGATGATGGCAATATCTTGAGTTGCTTCAGCAAACTCGGCTAAAACTTTTGCACCAATCTCTTTATGGGTAATCATACGACCCTTAAAGCGAATAGATACCTTAACTTTATTTCCTTTTTCAAGGAATTTGCGTGCATTGCGAAGTTTTGTATCAAAGTCACCCTTGTCAATCGTTGGACTTAGACGAACTTCTTTCACAGTAACAACACTTTGTTTTTTACGTTGTTCTTTTTGCTTCTTCTGGTACTCAAATTTGAACTTACCGTAGTCCATAATTTTTGCAACAGGCGGTTTGGCTTGGGGTTGAATCAATACTAGGTCAACATTAGCGTTATCAGCCAAAGCTTGCGCTTCACTGAGTGGCTTGATGCCTAGCTGTTCTCCTTCAAGACCAATCAAGCGAACTTCACGTACACGAATCTCATCATTGATGAATAAGTCTTGCTTTGCTATGGTTTTCACCTCTTTTGTTTTATTAGAGAAAAACAATAGCGGACTCGTAAATATACAAGCCCGCACGTTATGATAGCGTTTCTTAGAAACTTTTCATCCGTAGGGCCAGGCAACTTAATGTCACAAGGCGAGAAGCTCTCACTTCTGCTTTTCTCAACTTTTATATGATACCAAGTTTTCTAGCTCTTGTCAAGATAAAAAGTTATTTTTTTGAAAAGTTTCTGTTTATATTTTGGCTTTGTATTTTGGCTTGGTTTTCGAATCAAAAAGAGAGAATCAAGTTGATTCCCTCTCTGTGTTAGTTTTTACTTATTTTCCCTATAGGAAAACTAAGCCTTAAAAAATTCTTTTTTCTGTGAACTTCCCCATCTTTCGATAAGTAGAATCCCCACTAACAAAAGGATAATCAGGCAAGGAAGTAAGACCATCCCCATGCTCCAATTCAGATTGACATTATCAATTTGCTTAGGTAATCTTCCAGACAAAATCTCCACTGAACGCAAGTAAGTAAAGGGAATCAGATGTGCAATCCTTTGAAGAGGCTGAATTGTTTGGATGCCAAACAATAAGCCAACAATCCCAATGAGTGAAAGAAAAAGAACAGGCATTTTTTGCTTGAAAAAGTAAGCAATCAAGTAGACGACTTCCACAATGACGATAAAGGCTAAGAAATCTAATAACAAGCCAGGAAATAGCACATCCTGTATCTTTCCAATAGTTACCTCTTGATTCACTAAGCTATAAATCGGGTAGGGATAATCTAACTGTCCAAAACCACTTATCAGACTTCCCACTAGGAAAGAAAAACCACAGATTCCAATAAACAGCACAGTTACATAGCCCACCCCAACTCCAAGGGAGGACATGGCAAATGCCACTTTTGAAAAAGGATATAATTGAGCTGTATCCAGATGATTTGGATATCTTTCTGCAAATAGTTGCGTTAGCATAAAAATAATAGCAACCACAAACAAGCTTGGGATGATAGCCTCTAAAATCCAGACAATCTGATCAATCCCGTGGGTCGGAAACTCCAAAGTATGTGCTTTTATGTTCAAGGGATACAGGGCTTGGTAAATCTTTCGTTGGCGGTCAACCGCCATTTTAAAGTCAGAGCTAGCAGTCGGTTGATTTGACATAACTTCATAATTCTTCTCTTCATCTTGCCACTGCAAATAGTAGACTTCTTTCCAGCGTCCTTCTTTTAACAAATCCAGAATTTCTTTCTTTTGAGTCAAAAGATTTTTTTGCGATTCTAAATTAATTTTAGCAATCTGGTATTCCTCCGAGTTGGTATCAGAAATTTGGGAGAGTTCCTCTTCATATTCATTGATGACTCTCTCATCTTTTACAAGACGGGTTTCCAACTCGCTCTCCAAGCTGACGGAGTTTGCAGTCTGACTATTAAAATAAAAGGTAACACCGAGTCCAGATACAAATAAAGCTAAGATAATCCAGTTTAAGCGACTTTTGAAAACTTTTTTTAATAAAAATAGACTAACATCTTTCATAAACTAAACCTCTTCTATCTGCCCCTGATGAATGGTTACTACTCTATCGCAGACATCAAACAACTCTTCCTTATAGTGGGAACTTAAAAGAACCAGCTGTTCTTGTCTATCGATTTGTGCTAGCCTATCAAAAAACTTCTGTCGATAATACTCATCTAAGCCATTTGTAATCTCATCCATAAGCCAGCATTTCGCCTGACTGAGGAAATACATGGCAATCACCAAGCGTTGCTTCATGCCTAAGGAATACTTGCGAATGGGAAGACTGATATAGTCCGACATTTCCCAGTAATCAATTTCATCCCCCAAGTTCAGCCCTGACTTCCAGATGTTTTTGATAAGACGAAGGTAGTCCATCCCACTTAAGTTTTCATCCAGCCATTCAATACTCTCATAATAAAACAAAGAAGGAGAGACTGCGATATTTCCACTACTTATAGGAATTAAATTGCTATTAGCGCGGAAAAGTGTCGTCTTTCCAGAACCATTGATAGCAAGAATACCATAAATTCTACCCTTTTCAAATGTAAAATCAACATCTTGTAAGATGACTTGTCGCGTTTTTAAGGTCACATGAGTAAGTTGCAACATATCTAGCCCTCCTTTTTGGATTAATAGCTTCCGCTGTAGTAGTTTAGTACCTCATAACGATTGTAATTCAAACCAGAACCAACTTTATACTCTGAATAGCTGTCATAACGATACCATAACAGGGAATTAATATAGTTATATCTCTGGCAATTCATACTAGACTTATAGTAGGTATTCCAATCATACCTATAACTTTTAGTCACTATCACAGCAGATACACTAGACTGAAAAAGACCAATAGATCATAAACTAACTAATTAAACGGTTTTTACTAATTTTTAATGGTTTTATATCATTAACATTGAATACGTTTTCATTATATCGTTTTTATCATTATTATGCAACAGATTTTTAGTTTATTTTACTAATATATAGTATTTATCCTTCCCATCGAACGCTTTCTATTTTCCAACTATTCCACCCTTTAAAGCGTATAGCTCCTTGCTGGTCAGTTCGATATACTTTGCTATTTATAGCTTCCAGTCGGGTCAGGGTTTCCTGATGGGGGAGTTTCGCTCGATTGTTCTTTCCAACTGAGATAAGAGTAAGCTCTGGTTTGAATTTTTCTAGAAAGGCTGAACTTGATGATTTTTTATTACCATGTTGACCAGCTTTCAAGACATCCACTTCTAGGTCAGGATAATGCTTCAGCAAGTCCTTCTCTCCTTTCTCCTCCAAATTTCCTGTGAAAAGAAAATTTTTATCCAAGAGTTTTCCATACAAAACCAGGGAATCTTCATGATCTCCATCTCCTATTTTCCTTGGAGATAGGACTTCTAACTGACTTCCAAAAATTGTCAACTTCTCTCCCGTTGTCACACTACGTACCTTGGTTTGAGTTGCCTGTAGTTCTGCCACAAATTCCTTCTGTTTCAAACTGCCTTTTGATACTAAGATCTCCCCTACATGGAAATCATTAATCACCTCTAACAAATCTCCAACATGTTCCTTGTCCGTGTTGGTTAAAATCAGCTGGTCAATCTTGGCCACTCCACGACTTTTAAGATAGGGTATCAAGCTTCGCTGAGCATTGCCGGTCATCGTCTTTTTTTGCCATTTTTTGATTTTCTTATCAGATTCTGCCTTACCGCCCACATCTATGAGAATGGTTTTCCCAGTTACATCCCTTAGGAAAATACTTTCGCCTTGCCCCACATCCAGCATGGTAATTTCATTTTCCAGTGGATGCTTTGTCAAGAAAAAGAGTCCTGTAATCAATAAGCTCAACACTGCTAGCCTTTTAATGTTTTTCCTCAAATCATAGACCAAAGCCAAGGAAATTAACAATAAAATTAAAAGCCATGCATTAGGTTGTCCAAAGACAAGCGGTCTACTTGCCACCTGTGATACCAAGCGAATCATTCCCTCCAACCATTCAAAAATAAAATTAAGCTGAATAACTGGATAGAGAAAGGAAAGGACAAATAAGATGGACAAGAGCGGTAAGAAGACCAAGTCAAATAGAAAAGAAAAGACAAAGGTCAAAAGGATAGACCAAGGTTGAAATTCCGCAAAATAGAAGGACAGAATGGGCAATATTCCCAAGGAAAGGACTAGACTTTCTCTGGCAATAGCCTTGAGCCCCTCCCCTTCTTTGCTGGTCATGGTCAAGATAAAAGCATAAGCGCAGGACAAAACTCCTCCTGCAGTCAGGAAAAAGTTGGGCATGACGATAAAGAGGACAAGGACCGTCAAGGCAAAATTATCCAAGCCCTTAACACCATGTTGAGCCAGTAACTTTTGCAAGAGACTGCGAATGACTGATGCTGAAAATCCTGTTAGCCCTGCATAAATAAGAGAAAAGGGATAAGTCAGCCATTTCAACTTTTCTTGGATCAATCCCAATCGCAAGAGTAGTTTCTTAAACCCGTCCATGAAAAAACCTACCTGCATCCCCGACAAGGCAAAGAGGTGGATAATTCCTAAACTAGAATAAAGCTCATTCATCTCCTCAAAGTCGGTGTCCAGATGTCCCATCAAGAGACCCGTCATGTAGTTGCGCATAGGGTCTGGAAAGTGCGTCTTGATCCAAACCACAGCCTTTCGACGTAAACTGGACAAGTTTTCACCTATATCCCAACTGCCAACCTTTTGAAGTGACTGGATTTTTTTGATATTGAGTGTCTGGTAAATTCCCTGAGTCTTCAGATAGGCTTGGTAGTCAAAGCCACCAAAATTTCTCTGCCCTTCTGGCTCTGATAGTTTTCCTTCTAGTTCTATCTCATGAAGGTCGGTTAAAGCTTGAAAGGCTTCTTTCTCCTCCTCGGACTGGAGTTTATAATAGACTTGAAAAATGCGGTCGTCAGCCTTGCCACGAAAGGATAGACTATCACCATTGACCTTAATAGTGTCAGGCAAAATCCGTACCCTTTCAACAGAATCCGCTAGGTTTTGACTAGCTTGACTCTGTTGCCAAGTTTGAAACAGAAACCAGAAGCCAAAGATTCCACAAATCACTAGAACTTTGCTAGCAGATTTCCAAGGAAATTGGAAAAAGAGACAGACTAGCAGAAAAACAAAGCCCAACAAAGCAAGATAGGATGCTGAGAAAATAGAATAGTAAAGCCAGAGTAATAGAAAACTCAGGTAAATTAAGGGAATAGGGAAATTCTTAATCCACTGTAACATAGTCTTTTAACTTTTCTATGGTCTTGGCACCAATGCCAGAGACTTTCTTGAGTTCATCAACCGACTTGAATTTCCCATTTGCCTCACGATGATCGATAATGTCCTGAGCTCGTTTTCCTCCCAGTCCCTTGACCTGCTTAAGTTCTTCCAGACTGGCCTTGTTGAGATTGAGCTTCTTTTCCTTGCTTGTTGAAGAAGGCGCTCCAGAACCTGCCTGTTGACTAGCTGCTTCTTCTCCCTTAGTGGGAACGTAAACCAGAGCCTCATCACTAACTTTCTGAGCTAGATTGAGCGACTTGCTGTCTGCTTGCTCTGTCAAGCCACCAGCCTTCTGAACAGCGTCATTGACTCGACTACCTACAGGCAAATCATAAATCCCTGGCGATTTGACAGCACCTTTGACATCTACTGTGATTAGATCTTGTTCAACAGGTTCTTCCTTCACTTCCTTTTCGGTCGATGAGTCCTTGGAAACAGCTGCGACTTCTGCCTGTAAATTCGTTTCTTTTACAGGTGTTTGTGGAGTTGGCTTTAGCAGGAAAAATCCTCCTACAAGTAAGCCCAGACCAGTACAGATGACAATGATTTTATACTCTTTGATTTTCTCGATAATTGCTTCCATATTTTCTCCTCTCTTAGATTATTCGTAAGAGAAAGAAAAAACAGTCGAAAATTTCTTTTCAACTGCTTATTTATTTGCAAAATAGTCTTCCTTGGTCAAGACATAATGAACTCTTGTAACGATTCGGTCTTCTTCATGCTGGTCCATACAAGCATAAGCTTCTTCGTGGGAAAAACGCATTCCTGATTTCTCCATGACCTTTCCTGACGCGGGATTAGCCTTATCGTAAAGGGCGGTCAACTTGTTCATTCCAATCTTCTCAAAAGCCAGCTCAATCACGGCACGATTGGCTTCTGTCGTTAATCCTTGATTCCAATACTTTTTATTGATAATATAACCAATAGCTGCCTTCTTAAGAACAGAATCAATCTTGTGCAAGTCAATGGTTCCAATAAATTTGCCATTGCATTTCAGTTCTATTCCCCAACGCCCTAATGGACTGGCAAGATAAAACTGAGCAATATTATTTTTAGTTTCTTCTACATTTTGATTGGTTAGAAAAGTGTAACGTGTATTATCCTTATCCGAGGCATAGGCAAACATTGCTTCCGCATCATCCAAGGTTACAGGTCGAAGCAATAAACGCTCTGTCTCTACTATTGGATACTGAGCTAGTTTTAAAAAGATTGATTCCATAGGATTCCACCACTTGAAAAGTTTCTAACTAATATAAGGATATTGAATGAAATATTTAAAAAGCAAATTTATACTTGGTATTGAGATAACTTTAAGTACAAAAGAACTATCCTTCAGACAGAGGTTGAGACTCTAATCCTTCATTCTCTTCATTTTTAACTGGAGCTGGTTCATAAGCTCGGATAATCTGAGCGACAACTGGGTGGCGAACCACATCCTTGGCTGAAAAATGAACAAAGTCAATTTGGTGAATATTCTTGAGCTTTTCTTGGGCATCAATCAAACCGGACTTGACATTACGTGGCAGGTCAATCTGACTGCTATCTCCATTGACAATCATCTTAGAATGAAAGCCTAAACGAGTCAGGAACATCTTCATCTGCATAATGGTCGTATTTTGCGCCTCATCGAGAATGACAAAGGCATCGTCCAAGGTTCGTCCACGCATGTAGGCAAGAGGTGCAATCTCGATAATTTCACGCTCCATGAGACGAGTCGTTTGATCTTTTCCCAGAATCTGATACAAGGCATCATAAACAGGTCGAAGGTAAGGATCTACCTTCTCCTTAAGATCACCCGGAAGAAAACCTAGACTCTCTCCTGCTTCTACCGCTGGGCGTGTCAGGATAATCCGTTTGACTTGCCCACGTTTAAGGGCAGTCACGGCCAAGGTCACTGCAAGAAAGGTCTTCCCTGTACCTGCTGGCCCAATTCCAAAGGTCACATCGTGCTGTTTAACACTATCCACATAAAGTTTTTGACCCAGTGTTTTGACACGGATAGGCTTCCCTGTATTGTCCTTGATGATTTCTTCTTCATAAAGGGCGACAAACTTGTCGATTTCATCGTTTTTGACCATGCTAATCGCAGTCACCACATCTGGCGTGCCAACTGTCATCCCACGATTGACCAAGACCATCAAAGCCTGGATAACCTGACGGGCTTCTTCACAGGCAGTCTCTTCTCCCAAAACCTGCACAATCTCCGTACGAGCATGAATCACAATATCAAGCTCTTCTTCCATCAAACGAAGATGGCGTTCATTGGAACCAAAAAGATGAAACAGGTCATCTGGATGACTCAGTTGAATGTCTATTGAATGTTCCTTCAAATAAAGAACCTCTCTAATCCTTTTATTTTTAGTAGTTTTTCGTTTGCTTTTAGTACTAGGCAACGAGTTGTAGGCATAACTAAGGTTAGGCAAGGCAAGTTAACAACGTAATAAAAGATAAACGGAATGACTATATTATAGCAGAGGGATGGAGAAATTACTAGCCCAAACCCAATGAATCATGCTAGTGTTCTAAGTATTCTTGCCAGATAGCATCAAAATCTCCTAGATTGAAAGAGAAACTGGCATGTTCCTCTAAAAAGCGACTCACCTCATCAAAATCATCTGTGTATTTTGGGAAGGCTGACTCTTCAAAAGCGAGGTCTGCCAAGATAGCTTTGGGACTATTACTTTTAGGATTGCGCTCGGTCATGAGCCAAGTGTAAAATGATTTTCTCATAAGTCCCCCTAGATCAACTCAGTCCCAAACTGGTCTTGCTTGATTTTACCAGCCTTCATCAAACCACCGAGTGCTTTCTTGAACTGACCTTTAGAAATGCCAAAGGTTGCCTTGATGTCGTCTGGGGATGACTTATCATTCAAGGTCATAAAACCGCCATTGCTTTCCAAATAGGTCAAAATCATCTGGGCATCATTTTCCAACATTTCAAAAGAACGTGGTTTGAGGGAGAGGTTCAGAGTGCGATCCACTTCACGAAAACCGATGACACGCGCATCTAATACTTGCCCCAAACGTGGCTCTGCGTAGCGCTCGCTAGGATGGATAAAACCAAGCATGTTATTCTCTGGCAGGTAAACAAAAGTTCCTGACAACTTGAGACGGTAAACAATGGCTGGCCAGTTTTGGTTCTGCATATTGTTGTAAGCAGAACGAGCTAGACGTTGGAAGTCTTCTTGATAAGCCAAGAGGCCCCAGATACGGTCTTTCTTGTCCACTTCAAGACGGATGTAGAGTTGGTCGCCCTTCTTAGGCCAGAGTTCCTTGAGCTCAGGGAGGATATCGAGTGACACAACGATTTCTTTATCAGGAAGGCCTGTATCCACAAAGACACCCAAATCCTTACGAACCTCTGTGACACGGCCCCAACCAAATTGATCCTGAGTGGCAGTCACTTCTAGAGTTGTCAAACGGAGTTTTTGCTTCATATCTGTATAAGCAAAACCTTTAACCGTATCTCCTACTGTATGCTGACCTTCTTCCTTAGCAAGAGCATAGGTTTGACCATCCTTTTGCACAAAGTAAAAACGGTCATTTTCATCGATGATGAGTCCAACGATAAAACTTGCAAGATTTGTATTCATATTTCCTTCTTTCGAATAAAACTCAGCCAGCAATGCCAACTGAGTTTTTCTGTTTATTTTTAGACTTCCAAAAGTTCTTTTTCTTTATTGGCGGTCATGTCATCGATGTGTTTAACAGCATCGTCTGTTACTTTTTGAATATCTTTTTCAAGAGTCTTCAATTCGTCTTCAGTGATTTCTTTTGCTTTTTCTTGTTTCTTAGCTTCGTCCATGGCATCGCGACGGATATTGCGGACAGCCACTTTAGCATTTTCGCCGACCTTCTTCACTTCTTTAGCAAGGTCACGACGAGTTTCCTCAGTAAGAGCTGGGATAACTAAACGAATCACAGAACCATCGTTAGCTGGTGTGATACCAAGATCAGAAGCGTTCAAGGCACGTTCGATGTCTTTCAATGAAGACTTATCAAATGGTGTAACCAACAAAACACGCGCTTCTGGAATCGTAATTGAAGCGATTTGGTTAAGAGGAGTCTCTACTCCATAGTATTCTACATGTACACGGTCAAGCAAGCTTGCATTGGCACGTCCAGCACGGATACCACCAAATTCACGAGCAAGTGATTGGTGAGACTGGGTCATTCTCTCTTTAGCTTTTTCAATAATTGCGTTAGCCATAATCTTTCTTATTCCTTTTCTTCGATATTATTTGAAACTGTTGTTCCGATATTTTCACCAAATACGACACGTTTGATGTTGCCTGGTTGGTTCATGTTGAAGACAACCAAGTCAATGTCGTTATCCATTGAGAGGGTTGAAGCTGTTGAGTCCATGATACGGAGACCTTTATTGATAACATCTCGGTGGGTCAATTCTTCAAACTTAACAGCTGTCTTGTCCTTCTTAGGATCGGCATTGTAAACACCGTCGACACCATTTTTAGCCATAAGGATGGCATCCGCTTCGATTTCAGCCGCACGAAGGGCCGCTGTTGTATCTGTTGAGAAGTAAGGTGAACCAATTCCAGCACCAAAGATAACGATACGGCCTTTTTCAAGGTGACGAAGGGCACGTCCACGGACATAAGGCTCTGCCACTTGTTGCATAGCAATAGCTGTTTGCACACGTGTATCAACCCCAACTTGTTGCAATGAATCTGCCATCACAAGAGCATTCATAACAGTCCCAAGCATTCCTGTGTAATCTGCCTGAACGCGGTCCATACCTGCTTCTGCTGCAGGTTCACCACGCCAGAGATTTCCTCCACCAATAACAAGGGCAATTTCGATACCTAAGCTATGAACTTCTTGAATCTCTCTTGCGATTGTTTGAACTGTTTGGATATCAATCCCTACGCCACGTTCTCCGGCAAGGGCTTCACCTGATAACTTGATTAAAATACGTTTATACTTGGGATTCGCCATTTTCACTCTCCTTTTTTTATCCTACCTATTTTATCACAATTTCTAAGATTTTTATAGTATCATGAGCAATTCTTTCAAAAAAATTAGACAGTCAAAAATTCCTCTAAGTCGCTAAGAGCACGCTCTGAAATTTTTTCATAGCGAGCCTTCTTATCACGGATACGTTCGCCTTCCAACTCCTTGATAATCCCGAAGTTGACATTCATTGGTTGGAAATGTTTGCTGTCGGCATGGGTGATGTAATGAGCTAAGCTTCCGATAGCCGTCGTCTCTGGGAAAACAGCCTCGCTTTCTCCCTTGAAGAGACGAGCAGCGTTAATACCCGCAACTAATCCTGACGCTGCGGACTCTACATAGCCTTCCACACCCGTCATTTGACCAGCAAAGAAGAGGTTTGGTTGTTTCTTAGACCTGTAGGTCTGCTCAAGAAGATTTGGTGAATCCATATAAGAATTACGATGCATCACTCCATAACGAACAAACTCCGCATTTTCAAGGCCTGGAATCATTTGGAAAACACGCTTTTGTTCTCCCCATTTGAGGTGGGTCTGGAAACCGACGATATTGTAGAGGCTACCAGCCGCATTGTCCTGACGCAGCTGAACCACAGCATAAGGTGTTTTAAATTCTCCATCACGAGGTCCTGTGTAGTCGTCCGGGTACTCCAGACCGACTGGTTTCATAGGACCATAAAGCATGGTTTTGATGCCACGTTTGGCCATGACTTCAATAGGCATACAGCCTTCAAAGTACTTTTCTTTTTCAAAAGAATTAAGCGGTGCTTCTTCCGCATTGATCAAGACTTCATGGAAATCCATAAACTCCTGCTTGGTCATGGGAGCGTTGAGATAGGCTGCTTCTCCCTTATCATACCGAGACTTGAGATAAACCTTGCTCATATCAATGGTGTTGACGTCGATAATAGGCGCTGCCGCATCGTAGAAATAGAAACCATCGCCGTCATTAAGGGTATGAATCTTTTCAGCCAAAGCATCACTGGTCAAAGGACCAGTCGCCACAACTGTAATAACATCTGTCGGCAATTCTGTAATTTCATCACGAACCACTTCAATCAAAGGGTGGTTGGCCACTTTTTCAGTCACCATCCGTGAGAAACCATCTCGGTCCACCGCAAGCGCACCACCCGCAGGAACACGTGTAGCCTCAGCAGATTCCAAAATAACAGAACCCAAGCGACGCATTTCTTCCTTGAGTAGCCCGACAGCATTTGTCAAAGCATCCCCACGAAGAGAATTGGAACAAACCAACTCAGCAAAATTGTCTGTTTTGTGCTGGGGTGTTGACTTGACACCACGCATTTCATAGAGTTTAACTGGAATACCACGTTCTGCAATTTGGTAGGCTGCTTCAGAACCTGCCAAACCAGCACCGATAACATTGATATAAGATTGAGACACGACACTAATACCTCTTTGGGAGTGTGAAGACAAGGTTCACATTGAAAAAGCCAATCAAACTTAAGAGCTTTCGAATTTCTTGACTCAGGCTGAAAAAGTCCACAGGACTTACTTCGCTTTCGAGTTTCTTGGCTCAGGCTGAAAAAGTCCCCCGGACTTTTTCACTCCCACAAATCTTTCTAATTTTTTCTTCTACTAGTATAACAAAAAAAGGGAAGAAGGCAAACTTCCCTGTTTAGTCATTTTCTTGGTTTTCTTCCCAGTCGTGGTAGGCAGCGTATAGCTGACTTTTATTCCACTGGTAAATCTTAGCGACTTCCTTGATAGCTTGATTTTTCTTCATGCCTTGCTGGATGCGTACTTGTATTTCTGAAAACAAGTCCTCCTCATCTTTTTCCTCCACATCCTGACTGGCACCTTCGACGATGAGAAGGCATTCGCCCTTGAGTGGCGTTTCAGCTATGCTTTCTAATAACTCTGAAATGGTACCTCTTTGGTATTCTTCATAGATTTTAGTCAATTCCCTAACCAAGACGACCGAGCGGTCACCGTAGACTTCTAGCATATTTTTCAACGTATCTGCTACACGATGAGGAGATTCGTAAAAAATCTGTGTTTCAGGATAGTCTTTTTTCAAGTCGAAAAATGGCTTTTGCTGGCCTGATTTTCTCGGTAAAAAACCGTAAAAGATATGTGGCTGTGGCGCTAAACCACTGGCAATCAAGGCAGAAATTCCTGCAGAGGCACCTGGAACAGTGACAACTGCAATTTCTTCCTCAATAGCTGCTTTAACCAAATCATGACCAGGGTCTGAAATGCTAGGCAGACCTGCATCTGATACCTGAGCAATACTTTGCCCTGCTTTCAGGAAATCAATCAAATCAGGAATCTTTTCCTTGGCATTGTGCTCATGAAAACTGATCTGCTTGGTAGAAATGTCAAAATGCTTGAGCAAAAGCCCTGTATTGCGTGTGTCCTCAGCCGCAATCCAGTCAACTTCTTTCAAGGTCTGAATAGCTCGAAAGGTCATATCATCTAAATTGCCAATCGGCGTTGCCACTAGGTACAGCTTGCCGTAGGGAGACTGCCCCTTAAAACTTTTTTGAATCTGCATGCTTACTCCCTGTATAACAACTCGTCACAGAACATACATTCCTCGTCCTGCTCTCGACGTTGTCCATAAAAATCATTACACACGTGAAAACCATCCCGGTAAATGCGACGGACACTTTCACGAACATGCTTGGCCTTGACAGGAGCGTCTGCTTCCACCTCACCCAAGCGTTCGCGCAACTTACTATTTTCCAAACGAAGAGCTGTATTTTCCTCTACCAGGCTCTTGAGATTTTTCTTGATGGCTTCCACATCGGCCAAGGTTACCAATAACTGTTGGGAAAAATCATCCAGCGCGTCAAATAATTCTTTTTTGTCCATAAAACAGCCCTTTCCTTTCTTTATCGTTCATTTTTGAGTTTATATTTCTTTCAAGACCAGATATTCCATGACATTTTGAAAGCTGACATTAGCTTGCCACATTTTTCTAGCTTCTAGCAAATCTTGTAGAATCACTCTTACTCTTGCTTGTAGGATATCTTGCCCACAGAGGACTTCAAGAATCCGTAAAACCTGATCTTGTTTTTCCTTGTCATCTACCAAACTAGCCAATTTAGCAACTTGCAGATAACTTTCTTTTTTCTTAGCTACTAACCAAGTCAGTAAGCGTTCACTTTCATCGACCAAGGTCCAAAAACTTGCCTGATTAGCCAACTTTTCTGCTTCAGCTCGCGATTGACTAAACTGGGCTAAAAGAGTCGCTTTTTTCTTAACCAGACCTGCTTGTTCTAATTGATGGATGAGTTTTTCTTCTTGCTTTTTAAAGTGGAAAATCTGGGTCCGACTGCGTATTGTTGGTAAGATTTTTTCCTCATCGCTGGTCAAGAAGAAAATGTAAACCTCACTCTGGGGTTCTTCGATGACCTTGAGCAGAGAATTAGCCGCGTTAGGATGCATTTTCTCAGCTTGCTCGATAATAAAGACCTGCTGCTGGCTTTCAATCCCTGCTTGAGAAAACTGTCCCACCAATTCCCGAATACGTTCTGTCTTGATGACCTGATTGACTGGTTTAATCAAAGTGACATCTGGAAACTCTTCCTGTTCAATCAGCTTACAATTTCGGCATTTCTCACATGGTAAAACACCTACTTTATCTGTACAAAAGAGGCTCTTAGCTAAAAATTGCGCCATTTCCAAGCTTCCAAAGAAACCTGAAAAAAGGTAGGCATGATTGAGCTGGTCTTGTTCTAGGATACGTACAAAACGGTCAAACTGGGCTGGTTGCCAAGCCTTTAGTTTATCTTGTTTCATTTTGCCAAGCCCATTCTGTCAAACAAGACAGCCTTGGTAGTTTCCACAACTTGCTCAAAAGGAAGACTCGCATCAATCTTAACAATGCGATTTCCTTCTTTTTCCAGGAGAGAAAGGTAACCTTGACGGACTTTTTTATGCAAGTCCAACCCTTCCAAGTCCAAACGATTGACCTCACGATTGCTATTAGCAGCAATGCGAGCCAGTCCTTCTTCCACCTCGATGTCAAAATAGAGTGTCAAGTCGGGTTTAAGGCCATCTGTCGCAAACTGATTGAGCCAATCAATGGCGTCAATATCCAAGCCACGACCAAATCCCTGATAGGCAACAGAACTATCGATGAAACGATCCATAATGACCAACTTGCCAGCTTCAAGGGCTGGGAGAACTTTTTCCACCAAGTGCTGTCTACGACTGGCGATATAGAGCAAAAGCTCTGTCTTCGCATCCATCTGAGTATGACTTGGATCCAAAATTACTTCCCGGATCTTCTCCCCAATCAAGACTCCGCCAGGTTCACGGGTCGTCAGCACCTCTACCCCTTTTTCCTCTAAAATTGGTAGCAGAGCCTCTAAAACACTGGTCTTGCCTGCTCCCTCTGGTCCCTCAAGAGAGACTAAAAATCCTTTTGACATGTCTAACTCATTTCTTTTTTACTACTTCTATTCTATCAAAAAAATAGGGGTTTGTGACAATCTTTTTGTCTTCTCATTTCATACTCAATGAAAATCAAGGAGCAAACTAGGAAGCTAACCGCAGGTTGCTAAAAACACTGTTTTGAGGTTGCAGATGGAAGCTAACGCAGTTTGAAGAGATTTTCGAAGAGTATCAACCACCATAAAAGAGGCAGACAAAGCCACCTCTTATTTACCAAGTTTTTTAGTTCGTTTGTAGGCTTTAGTGACTGCCTCCATGACCGTTCCTCGAAAAGCATGCGCTTCTAGGCTTGCTACACCAGCGATAGTCGAACCTCCTGGGCTGCAAACTTGGTCTTTCAATACTCCAGGATGTTGCTGACTTTCAAGGACCAATTGCCCAGCTCCTACCACAGTTTGAGCCGCCATTTTCAATGCCGTTTCTCGTGGCAATCCCGTCTGAACGCCCGCATCTGCCAAAGCCTCTATAAAAAGATAGACAAAAGCCGGCCCACACCCTGCAAGACCTGTCGCTGCATCGATTAATCCTTCTCCTAGTTCAACCAAGAGACCTGCCTTGGCTAACAGCTGACAAAAGAGCTCACTGTCCTCAGCTTTACAATTAGGAGACAAAGCATAACTAATGACTCCTTGACCGATAGAAACTGGAGTGTTGGGCATCATGCGAATAATTCGGTGTTGACTTGGGATAAGACTTGCTAGTTTTTCTAAGGTCAATCCAGCTGCCATGGAAATCAAAAGAAGACTCTCTCGTTTTTCAAGAATGGTCTGATATTGAGAAAGCAGTTCAGAAAACTGAGCAGGCTTAACACCTAGAAAAATCACATCTGCTTCTGCGAATATTTTTTCATTGCTGGAAGCCTGACCACCAAAGTCTGCAATGAAAGCATCCACCTTGGCTTGGCTACGATTGGCAAGAAGAATGTCATCGCCCGTCTTGGCCTGCAAAACAGCCTTAGCCAAGCTAGCTCCCATATTCCCCAAACCGATAAATCCAATTTTCATCTCTTACTCCCTTATCTGACCATCACCCATAACCACATACTTGTAGCTAGTCAACTCTTTTAATCCCATTGGACCACGCGCGTGCAGTTTCTGAGTTGAAATCCCCATTTCACATCCAAGACCAAATTGGCCTCCATCTGTGAAACGAGTTGAGGCATTGACATAGACAGCTGCAGAGTCCACTTGATCTGTAAAGTAAGCTGCAGCTTCAGCATTTTCAGTTACAATTGCATCCGAATGATGGGTACTGTGAGCCTCAATATGGGCAACAGCTTCTTCTAAACTGCTCACAACCTTAACAGCTAATACATAGTCTAAAAACTCGGTGTCAAAGTCTTGTGCTTCAGCTGCGTGACCTGAAACAAACTGGCTTGCTTTGCTATCAAGTCGAAATTCAATTGGTCCCAACCCAGCTTCTTTACGCTCTGCAACTAGAACTTGCTCCAAGCGAGGAAGGAAGCTTGCTGCCTTGTCTTCATGAACAAGTAAAACCTCCATGGCATTGCAGACAGAAGGACGACTAGTTTTGGCATTGTTGATGATAGACAGAGCCTTATCTTCGTCTGTATCCTTGTCCACATAGATATGGACAATCCCAGTCCCGGTCTCGATAACAGGTACGATAGCATTCTCAACCACTGCATTGATCAAACCAGCTCCCCCACGAGGAATGAGAAGATCTAGATAGCCCTTTGCCTTCATCATAGCATAGCTGCTTTCTCGGCTAGTATCTTCCACCAGTTGAATCACATCTGGATGAATAGTAGTCGTCTCCAAGCCCTTTTTCAAGGCTGTGACAATAGCATGAGCTGTTTGATAGGCATCCTTCCCACTACGAAGAACAACTGCATTTCCACTCTTGAGAGCCAGAGCAGCCGCGTCAGACGTCACATTTGGACGGCTTTCATAGATAATACCAATAACCCCCATAGCCACCCGTTTCTTGGTGATAACCAAGCCATTTTCAAGCTGATTGGTTTCTAAGACTTCACCTATTGGATCTGGTAAAGCAACCACTTCACGAATCCCTCTTGCCATCGTTTCTATACGACTTGCATCCAAATAAAGACGATCCAGCATCACATCTGAGATTTTACCCTTAGCCGCTTCCATATCGAGGGCATTGGCTGCTAAAATTTCCTCTGTAGCAGCCACTAAGTGATTAGCCATGGCTAGCAAGGCTTGGTTTTTCACCTCTTCACTAGCTGTATTGATCGATTTTTTTACAGCCTGTACCTGTTCAAATTGTTCTTGTGTACTTACCATAGTTTACCTCTAAAATTCTGTAAAGAGTAGTTGGATTTCAGGAGTAATGGAAATCCAGTCATCACGGTGAATCAAGACCCCCTTGGCTTTTTGAGAACGCAACATATCCTCCAAAGCAGATGCACCAAATTGCACACGCCCTTTTCCAAGTGATTTTCCACTTTCCTTGTCAAATACTGTCACGATATCACCGTAAGAAAAGGCTCCTTCTGCTTCAACAATACCAGATAAAAGGAGACTCTTTCCATGTTGAGAGAGAGCTTCCTCAGCCCCTTTATCAACCCAAATAGAACCTTGGCTCTGAGCATAGAAGGCCAGCCATTGTTTCTGGGTACGCAGTCCCTTCTCTTGAGCAACAAAGTAGGAACCATCCTTGGTCTCCTCAGCCGCCTCAATCATGGCATCTGCCTTCAAGGATGAACAGATATAAACAGGAACTCCTGATTCTGTCGCGATAGTTGCAGCTTTGATTTTAGTTAACATGCCACCTGTACCATTAGACGAACCTGCTCCACCGGCCATATCAATAATCTCACGATTGATAGTCTCGATTTTCTCCAAGCGTTTGGCTCTTGGGTCGGAATTAGGATTTCCAGTATAGAGACCATCTACGTCTGTCAAGAGGACCAAAAGATCTGCTTGGACCATAGCTGCCACCTGGGCACTTAGAGTGTCATTGTCCCCGACCTTGAGCTCATCAATGACGACACTGTCATTCTCGTTAATAATAGGAATCGCCCCACGGCTAAGTAAAACCGACAAAGCCTGATGGGCATTTTTATAACGACGCTTATCTACAAAGTCATCCTGGGTTAGCAAGATTTGGGCAGAAACGATTTGGCGCAAGAGAAGATTGGTCGTGTATTCTTCCAACAAAAGCCCTTGCCCTACCGCTGCTGAAGCCTGTTTATCAGCAATCTTAGTCGGACGCTTTTTAAATCCTAAAGCTCCAAAACCAGCCGCAATGGCACCCGACGACACTAAAATCAACTCATGACCAGCCTCGTGCAGCATAGCCAACTGCTGGGTGATAGCCTTTACCTTACTACGTGATAAACTTCCATCCTCATTCGTCAGAGAAGAAGTCCCCACCTTAAAGACAATCCGTTTGTATTTCATAGTCTCACTCCGATTCTTCATATTTATCCATTATAACATGAATAACAGGAAATAGAAAAGAGTTGATAGGAAAAAGAAGGCCCTAAAACCTTCTTTTTTACTACTGTTCTGATTCCGATTTATTTGTACTCGTCTCAGAGCTTTTTGAGGTTGAAGAAGTCAAATCTTGCCTAGTTGAAGAACTTGTAATACTTTCGTGTTGACTCGTTTCTTTATTTTCAAGATCCTTTTTCACTACATCTTTCGATTCTTTTATTTCTGAATTACTTGTCGTTCTAGTTGTAGCAGATTTCTCTACCGGAACATCCACTAGCCAGGCACCACTTGAATCAACAGTATAGCCTTCTGGTGTCTTACCATTCACAAGTAATTGACCATTTTCTTTCAAGAAGTACCATTTATCCTTGTCTTTGATCCAACCCACAGCTCGTGAACCATCTTCCTTGTAGAAATACCAATCATTTGCCTTTTTAAGCCAACCTTGCTTCATAGCTCCTGAATTTTCTAGATAGTAATGATGACCAGCAACTTCTATCTCGCCTGTCTTCATGATACCAGTAGAATCCATATAGTACCAGGTTTCTTTATCTTTTACCCAACCCGTTTTCATTTCTCCTGATTGAGCAAAGTAATACCATTGCCCCTTATATTGAAGCCAACCTGTCTTCATAGAGCCATCGTTTGATAAATAATAGGACTGACCTCCAGTATTTACCCAACCAATTTCCATCTGATTTTCTTTGTTGAAATAATACCAGATTCCATCAATTTTCTTCCAATTTTTAGCAGAAGCACCAGAGTCTGTCAAATAGAACCAATGATTGTTCCATTTTTTCCATTGATTCTGTAACAAGATACCCGTTTGGTTAAAGTAATACCATTCACCTTCAATTTCATTCCAACCGACAGTATACTCTCCTGTAGAATCAGGTGCTTGATACCACCAATTCCCATACGCACTCTTATGCCAGCCAGCTTGAAAACTTGGAATCGGCTTGTAGGAAGTTGAAATGTTTACTAAACCGTCTTTTCGAATATCAAAAACTGTTGCATCATAGTCTTTGCTGGCTGCGTTGATCCTCTCAATTCCTCGTTCTTTGAGCCAATTAACATACTCACTATCAACACCATTTTTCCAAGGTAGACTATCCGAAGTTTGAACAATCAAACTCGGACTCAAATTTTTAATGAAATTCTTGGTATTTGATTTGTTTGTATCATGGTGATGATTAAACTTCATCAAATCAACTTTTCCAATAAGAGGTCCATACTTATCTTCCGCTCCATGCACATTATCTAAGTCGCCCCCAAGGTAAATTTTCTTGCCATTGACTTTCACTACACTAATCAGGGAATTGGAATTGTCATCCCAAATTTTCTTTAATTCACCTGATGAATCAGTTTCATTTTCATAGTTATAGAGTTGAATATCCATGTCCCCAAACTGAAAATGAGCATCTTCCTGTGTGATGTTTTGAATAACTGAAACACCTTTTTCTGAAGCAGTCTGTAAAACCTTATCATAACCGTACAGATTATCCCATAGACGTTCAGAATTAGTAATACGACTATCACTATATTTTTTAAGATAGACTCGGTCAACTGGATAGGTAGACAGTAATTCATCAACATTTCCAATATGATCACTGTGGGTATGGGTCACCAAAATAAAATCAAGTTTTTGAACACCCAATTCCTTCAAACGACGAAAGACACGGTCTGTTAGAACATGCTTATAAGACGTTTCAATTCCTTCTCTCCATGGATAACGAGAATCACTTCCATCTGGGAAATCATAATCTTCTCCTGTATCCACCATGGCAAAATGTCCATTGCTTTCAAGAATAATCGCATCACTGCCACCTTCTTGAACATTGATAAAGTGGATTTTATTTCCTGAACTTTCTTGAGCTTGAACATTCCCATACCATGACAAACCTAAAAAAGCGCCTACAAGTGCTAAACTAATCAATTTCTTTTTCATTCTTACTTCCTTAACCTCTCCAAAGTTTCCTTAAAAATCTCTGGGATATCTGCTGTAAATTCTAAGGTCTCACCTGTTCTCGGATGAGTAAAACCTAGAGTCTTGGCATGAAGAAATTGTCCATGCCCCTTAAGTGTCTTACGAGGACCATAGACTTCATCGCCAGCGACTGGATGGCCAATATAAGCCATGTGAACACGGATTTGATGGGTACGCCCTGTCTCCAGTTGTAACTCCACTAAGCTATAATCGCCAAAGCGTTCCAAAACGTGGAAACGAGTCACTGCAGGCTTCCCTTTAGCCGTCACAGCCTGTTTCTTACGGTCTTTTTCACTACGGCCAATCGGGGCTTCAATCACACCACGATCATTAGGCAGATTTCCATGAACAATCGCCCAATATTTGCGGAGAGACTTTTTATCCTTGAGTTCTTGGGCAAGTGCTAGATGCGCCTCATCGTTTTTAGCAATCATAAGAAGACCTGACGTATCCTTATCAATACGGTGAACAATTCCCGGACGCAGAACCCCATTGATACCCGACAAGTCCTTAATATGATACATAAGGGCATTTACCAGAGTTCCACTAGTATGACCAGCACTCGGATGCACAACCATCCCCTGAGGCTTATTAACGACAGCTACATCCTCATCTTGGTAGATGATTTCTAGCGGAAGATTCTCAGCTACATACTCTAAAACCTCTGGTTCTGGCACATGATAGGTTACAACATCGCCCTCTTGGACTGTGTATTTAGCTTTCTTGACTTGGCCATTAACCAAGACCTGTCCTGATTTGATTTGTTCATTCGCGAGACTGCGTGATAATTCTGTCAAATCTGACAAAGCCTTATCTAAACGCAGGCCACCAGTTTCAATTTTAATTTCCATTTATTTCCTCTTTTAGCATTGCAATCAATAAAATAATCACTCCAACCGTCAGATAGCTATCTGCCACATTGAAAATTGCAAAATTGATAAAGTCCAAGTGAAACATATCCACAACAAAGCCCTGACTTATCCTGTCAATAAAGTTCCCAAGACCACCTGCAATAATCAAGGTCAAACCCAAGACCATCCAGAATGAGTCCTCCATGTGTTTATGTAGATACCAAATGGCACCTACCACGACAACCAGAGTAATGACAGCGAATAACAACTGCTGATCTTGTAAGATAGAAAAGGCTGCCCCTCGATTTTGCAGGTAGGTCAAGCTAACGAAATTGGGAATCCAAGAACGAACTTCACCCAGTGGAATCTGTTGGACGATATAGGATTTAACCAACTGATCCAGCCCAATCAAAAGCAGTACAACGACTGCCACTATTCCTCTTTTTTTCATGATTTCCTCTTCTGATTAAAATATTCTTGCATAACTTCTACAAAGAGAGTCCCAGCTTGACTAAGCTCCACCTCTTCACGTTTAACATAGACCATGCGATTATCTAGATTATCCTTGAGACGAATAACTGTAATGCCATTCACACTGTCACTATCCAAAAATCCAGAACCTGTCGCATAAGCGTCCGTCCGCTCCAAAATACCATTCAAGGTAGCACGGTCTGTCACATTGAACATCTGCGAGCTCGCACTAGTATCAACAAAGTTCTCTGAATAATAAAGGTACTCATCTTTCTCTTGAGTGAAACGAACTGTCGGTAGATCCGCTAAATCCTCCATGACCAATTCCTCTTTCTGGGCTAAAGGATGCCCCTCACGGAGATAAATGTGAGTATGGAAGGGAATCAATTCAATGACTTCAAGGCCTAGCTTTTCAACCCGTTGCATAATACCCTTTTTATTTTGATTGTTGAGGTAGATAATCCCAATCTCACTGTGCCCTTGCGCCACTTCGTCTAAAATTTGAACAGTAGTTGATTCAAAAATACGGAAGTTCTTATAGTCAGGATAGCGCTCTGAGAAAGCCGTAATGGTTGGTGGCAAGAAGTCATAGTGCTGGCTAGCAATGGAAAATTCATCCTTTTCTTCCTCAGGATTGGCATACTGATTTTGAAAAATATCAAATCCTTTAACCAATTCTTGCGCTTTTTCATAAAATTCCATCCCACGACGGGTCAAGAAAGTCCCTGAGCTGGTCCGACGGAAAATCTTAAAGCCCAATTCTTTTTCCAAATCGCGCACAGAAATAGACAAACTCGGCTGACTAACATACATCTTTTCAGCAGCTTCACGGAAAGTACCGCTATTCGCAATAGCCACAACATAGCGTAATTGTTGAATGTTCATCTTCTACCTCCAACTTCTTTATCTTTTCATTATACCATATTTTAGAAGTTTTCCAAAAAGGAAAAAAGAACATCCTATTCTTCTTAACTATCTTCACTATCTGCCTTTCTCAAGCCAACCTTATTTTCAAAATCAATTCAAAAAATAACTGGATACACACCACTTCAGTATCGGAAAGAAAAACGATGACTATTTGTGAAAAAAAGAAAATGCCGGAAAGTTCCGACATTATTTTGGTAAGCTAACTTCCTGAAAATAGGAGTAACCACACATTCCAGAAGGCAGTGATATTGATGAAAATATGAACTAGTATTGGATAGTAGAGATTTTTTGTCATGCGATACAGTAGAGCTAAAATGAGACCTCCACTAGCATAAATGAAAAAAGCAAGAGGAGTTAAAGCAAAATTGATATGAATATAACCGAAAATAATAGCAGAAAGCAAGACATCTCCGTACCAAGGCGAGTTTTTGAAAAAGGTTGTCATAAGCACACCGCGATAAATCAATTCCTCAGCAATAGGGCCGATGAAGCAAGCCATGAGCAAGAAATAGGGTAATTCCTGTCTCCCCATCATTTCTATCGTTTCATTCAAAGAGATTTGATTTGAAGACGAGGGTATGAAATAAGACAAGAAGAAGTCCGACATATACAAAGTGATGTAACCCAGTAAAAGGTAGATAAAATACCTCAGCTGCCACTTGAAATGAAAAGTTTTCTTTCCTGCAAAAACTAGTAGATAGATGACCGCTAATAAAAGAACTCCACTCTCCATCAAAAGCAGAATCTGAAAAAATTCACGACTTGCTGGTAGATAAGGCTTTGCGAGGTGATTGAAAATTCCCCAAAACCAAGTTGATTTGTAAAAAATTAAGGATAATGCTAGTAAAATTTGAATAGCTCGTTTTTTCATATTAAATCCTCTGCTTTCCTTGACTAGATTATTGAATAGAATGGTTTGCTTAACTGTATAACAAGTTTAGTATAGCATATATTGGCGAAATATCCTCTTCAAATCATGAATTGTCATTAAAACATCCTAGACTGTAAAATCAATTACCCCCTCCCCTTTTACCATCATCTTCTCTAAAATATGCTATAATAATACCAAAAGATAAAGAAGGAAGTCTTATGATTAAACTACTAGCCTTGGATATGGACGGAACCCTCCTCAATGAAGCCAAGGAAATCCCACAAGCTCATATTACTGCTATTCACCAAGCTATTGAAAAAGGTGTCAAACTGGTACTTTGTACGGGTCGTCCGCTTTTCGGTGTTCTCCCCTACTATCAAAAACTGGGGCTTGATCTCCAGAATGAATATGTCATTGTTAACAACGGTTGTTCAACTCACCAGACAAGTGATTGGGGGCTAGTTGACTGGCAAGAACTCGGTCCAGCAGACATCGAGTACCTCTATGACCTAGCTGAAAAAAGTGAGGTTCAGTTGACACTTTTTGATGAGGAACATTATTTTGTCCTCGGTGGCAAGCCTAATGAAATCGTTCAAAATGATGCCAAACTAGTCTTTTCAGACCTGACTGAAATTTCTCTTGAGGAAGCGACTAGTGGTAAGTACCGTATGTTCCAAGGTATGTTTTTAGGAACAGAGAGCCAAACAGACGATTTTGAGCAGCGTTTTGCTGAGGAACTCTGCCAACGATTTAGCGGAGTTCGTTCGCAGCCTGTTATTTATGAAGCCATGCCACTTGGTACGACAAAGGCTACTGCTCTTTCTCGACTAGCAGAGATTTTGAAGATTGATTCTTCAGAGATTATGGCTATGGGCGATGCTAATAACGATCTCGAAATGCTCCAGTTTGCAGGACTTGGCATTGCAATGGGAAATGCCAGCGATTATGTCAAATCTCTTGCGGATTCCGTTACAGCAAGCAACGAAGAAGACGGCGTTGCGCGTGCGATTGAGAAATATATTTTATAGTAAAGAAGCCCAGTTCATATCAACTGGGTTTTGATATTTAAGAATTCCTAAAACTTTAGAAACTCTTTAGAAATACTTGAGCTTTCTTTGATTTCTATGCTTTATACTAAAGTTATCAAAATAAATCAAAAGGAGAGAATCATGAAAACAGTACTTGACATTCATGGATTGTCCAAAAACTTCGACAAACAAGCTATCCTTCAGGATCTTCATCTAACGATAAGAGAGGGAGATATTTATGGACTTATCGGGAAGAATGGAGCTGGGAAGACTACCTTAATCAAAATCATTACGCAACTACTGTTTGCGGATAAAGGAACTGTTTCCCTCTTTTCTAGTAAATCAGAAAATGAGTGGACCAAGGCTCTATCTCGAGTAGGTTCAGTGATCGAATCACCTGTAGCTCATAATCACTTAACAGCCTATCAAAATCTGAAATATTACTGTATGATTCGTCATATTCCAAATGCGGATCAAGTCATTCGAGAAACCCTGGACTATGTAGGTTTGGCAGATACAGGTAAGAAAGTCTTTCGTGATTTCTCGCTAGGAATGAAACAAAGACTTGGTATCGCCATTGCCCTCCTATCCAAACCAGACTTCCTGATCTTAGATGAACCTATCAACGGCCTCGACCCAATCGGTATTAAAGAATTTCGACTCATGATTCAACGGCTCAATCAAGAGAAAGGGATCACCATTCTCATCTCTAGCCATATCTTGTCAGAACTCTATCTCCTAGCTAATCGTTTTGGTATTTTAGATCAAGGCAAGATTATCCGTGAAATCAGCAAAGCTGAATTTGAAACACTAAGTGAGGATTATATTGTGCTTAAGACAGCCGACCAAGAGAAAGCTTGTCAAGTATTGAAAGAACAAATCCAGCTCCAGTTCAAGGTTGTCAATCCTGAGAATGAAATCCACATCTTTGGTCAGGAACAAGATGTCAAACAGATTCTTAAGGAATTAACCTTGGCAGATGTTGCCATTGACGAGATTTACTATGCTCGTCAAAACCTAGAAGAATACTTCACTCAATTGGTCGAATAGGAGAAAAATAATGATACATACCATTCAAGCAGACTTTTACCGTCTTTTCCGTTCCAAAGGATTCTGGATTACAGAGTTCATTCTCTTTTTACTCATGTTAATGGGGGCTATTTTTGGGGCTACGGGTCAACTAATGGCAATCCAGACAGAAGAACCAGATATACCAATCCAAGGTTGGAATGGTATACAATCCCTGATCAACGCATCTAGTCAAGGTTCAAACCTCGTTTTTCTCTGCATCGTCCTAGCCTGCCTCGTGCTTGGAGTTGATTTAATCGGCAAACTCTATAAAAATAATTTAACAGTGGGTGTTTCTCGTACCGAGTTTTTCCTTGCCAAAGCCTTTGTATTGGCTTGCATTGGACTTTCTCAACTCATCATCGGTCTTGTGATTGCCTTTATTCCAGCAACTATCTTAAATGGATTTGGAACTATGCCTGATGGCTTTATTGGCAATCTACTGGTAACCATTTTCCTTCAATTTCTTTGCCTCCTTGCTTGGCTTTCCATTGTTTCCTTTATTCTCTATGTTAGTCATTCTTATCTTGCGGTATTTATTGGTTATTTGGTCAGCTCTACCTTACTTTCTATGCCAATGATCATTTTTCCAACTATCAAATTTTTACCCTATTTGTCCTTACAATTTTCCTATGCTATGACTGCTAATAGTGAGTCAATTCTCTACACATTTATAGGTAGCTTAGCTGTTATTGTAATCTTTAATATAAGTGGATTGATAGTTTTCAAAAAGAAAAGTCTATAAAAAAAGACCTCCTCTAGCCTACAGAGGAGGTTCCTTTTCGTTAAAAGTAAATACAAACCGATAACCACTGTCCATCTGTGCTTAGTTTCATCTCTGCACCGAGAAGATGACATAATTCCTCAGTGATATAAAGGCCTAAACCAGAGGATTCTTCCGTATCAGATAGATTTTCAGAATAAAAACGGTTGCTGAGATTTTCTATTTTTTTGATGGGCTGTTTGACAAGGTTTGCAATCTCTAAGACAAGCTGTCCCTTTTCCTTTCTCAAAGATAGACGCGCTTCTTCCTTGCCATGTTTGAGGACATTTCCAAGCAGATTTTGTAAAATTCGATCCAGCAAGTCTTCATCAGTTCTCATTTTTAAATCATCTTCAACCTTAAAATCAAGCGTGATATTCGCCGCTTGAAAAACATCATAATAAGCCAGAGTCTTTTTGGTGATAAAAGTTGAAAAATCCACTTCTTCCAGTTTCGGTTTGACAGCCCCTTCCATCAAACGACGATATTCTAGGAGTGCCTCCAAACGTTTGGAAACTAAATCAAGATGCTGGGCGATTTTTTGTAAGGTTTCTGCTTGCTTTTCAGGAGACTTTATCAATTGTTGGGTGTAACCTGAAGCGATAGTCAAAGGTGTCCGAATATCGTGGGCGATATTGCTGATGGCCATATCCAGAGTCTGTTTTTCCCTTTTCATCACCAATCGAGATTGTTCCACTTCTTGAAATAAATTCTCAATCTGCTGGTAGAGTTGTAAAAAATGTTTGGAAAAAATGTTGACTCCGACTCTTTTCATACTACCCGTGAGAATCTTGTCTTCAATCTGTTGACTCAAGTTTTTAAGTGCTAGATGGTAGCGAATCAATGCAATTGATAAAACAATTAGGAGTACCAGTAGAACAAAGATCATCATGTAGGTCATTGCTTGTCTCCTTTTAATCTTACCCCAACTCCCCAGATGGTTTCAATATATTCTTGATTTGGGTCAAGCTGGTTTAATTTTTTTCGAAGATTACTCAAATGCGTATTGAGAGTATTATCTCCAGGTAGGTAGCTATCCTCCCAGACCAATTCATAAAGTTCTTCCTTGGTGAAAATTTTCTTAGGATGTTTGAGGAGAGTTTGAAGAATCAAGCATTCTTTCTTGGCAAGGCGAATCGTTTCTTGGCTATTTTTGATTTCAAAACTTTCGGCATCAAACTGGATATTTTTCAAGTTTTGTGGTAGATTTTCAGTTTTTCCTATTTCCATAGGCTGTTTTTCTACGCTTTGACGTAATTGAACAGTAACTCTGGCAAAGACTTCGTCCAAATCAAAAGGTTTGACTATGTAATCATTGGCACCGTCTAAGAGATATTGACTGATCAACTTCTTATCGCTCAAAGCCGTTAGCATAATGACTGGAGTTTGACTTTGTTCCCTGATAGCTTTTAAAACCTGATCCCCATTTTTCCCAGGAAGCATGATATCTAGCAAAACGAGGTCAATCCCCCCTTGGTCAAAAAGCATGATTCCTTCTGTACCAGAAAAGGCTTGAATCACTTCATGCTCCTCAGTAAGAAGTGTTCGCAAAATCTCTTGAATGTCACTATTGTCTTCAATAACCAATATCCTAGCCATAAATACCAACCTTTCTGCAACTATTATAGCATGTTTTATTGATAAAGCTTAAACAGAAAAGCTCCTCGCATAAAAGCGCGAGAAAGCCTTTGAGGGTTAAAATACAAAATCCACTTGCTAGATGACCTAGTATCTTATAGTTGCTAGTGAAAACGAGTCTAGCAGAATGAATCTCTCATTTCTCCCCTACTAGTCTGTAATCCGTTGATACATTTCGGGTCTTCTATCTCGAAACAAGCCCCAGTTTAGGCGTTCGCTTGCTCCCTTGTCTAGGTCATAAGTGGCTAATAGAACAGCTTCGCCTTGTCTTTCAGCTTTCTCTAGAATAGCTCCTGTTTCATCCGTTATAAAGGAGGAACCGTAGAAGTCAAGACTGGAACTCTGTCCACCATTTTCCTCACTTGGAGTGACTTCCTCTAATCCATAACGATTGGCTGCGATGACTGGAACAATATTTGCTGCTGCGTGTCCTTGCATGGTACGTTGCCAATGACCACAACTATCTGTATCCAAAATCGGCTCTGAACCGATGGCTGTAGGATAAAAAAGCAATTCAGCACCATTCAATGCAAGACAGCGGGCCGTTTCGGGGAACCATTGATCCCAACAGATACCGATACCAATCTTGGCATAGCGAGTATCCCAGACCTTGAAACCAGTGTTGCCAGGTGTGAAATAAAATTTTTCTTGATAATAATGGTCATCTGGTATGTGGGTTTTCCGATAAACGCCCAGCACTTCCCCATCTGCATCAATAACGGCAATAGAGTTATACAAGACATTGCCATCTTTTTCATAGAAACTGATCGGTAAAACGACCTTTAGCTCCTTGGCAATGGTTTTAAAATGCTGAATAGCTGTATTGTCTGTCACCGACTGGGCATACTGGTAGTAGTCATACTGACGTTCCTGACAGAAATAGGGACGTTCAAACAACTCGGGCAAGAGAATAATTTGTGCACCTTGTTCTGTAGCCTGACGTACTAAACGCTCTGCGGTTTGGATATTTGTTGCCACATCCTTAGCGCATTGCATCTGAATGGCTGCAACTCTTACATTTCTCATCTTTTTCTCCTATTCTGGGATTTGTTGGGTGATACAGTGGATATTGCCACCACCTAAGAGAATATCTCTGGCTGGAATTCCGACAACTTTACGGTCTGGGAAACACTTACTGAGGATATCTAAGGCCACTTGATCGTTTTGATCTTGAAACTGGGGAACCAAGACTGCCTTGTTGGCGATATAAAAGTTTACGTAGGAAGCTGCTAGTCGTTCACCTGCGTATCGCTCTTCTTCTCCTTCTTCATAGATGTAGCCTGGCAAATCCTCTTCTGTCACAACTTGTCGAACTGCAGGGATAGGCAATTTATGAATGATAAAGGGACGCCCTTTTGCATCTGTTTCTTGCTCTAAGAGCTCTAAATCAGCTTTTGACATGGCATATTGAGGATCGCTTTTGTCGTCTGTCCAAGCCAAAACAAGCTCTGCAGGACCAACGAAGGCAGCAACATTATCAACATGTTCATTGGTTTCATCCTGATAAATACCATAAGGCAGCCAGATAACTTTTTCAGCTCCAAGGCTTTCTAATAAGGTATTTTCGATTTCCTCTTTACTTAGATGAGGATTGCGACCAGAACTAAGCAAGCAACTTTCAGTCACGAGAATGGTTCCTTGACCATCGCTATGAATGGCTCCGCCTTCCAGTACAAAAGGCTTGGCATCGTAAACAGGCATTTCCAAGGCCTCAGCAAAACGACTGGCTACTTGGTCATCATCTTCATAGTCTTGGTAGAGGCCATCAACAGCTCCACCCCAAGCATTGAAAGACCAATCCACGGCTAATTTCTGGAGTTTATCATTGACAAGAATAGTCGGACCTGTATCACGGGCCCAGGCATCATTGGTGGGAATGTCTAAATAAACAACGCTATCTCCAAGGTAGTCTTGGGCTTCAGCTAAGTGGTCTTGGCCCACCAAAAGATAGACTCTTTCCCCTTCTGCAATGGTTTTTATAATCTGGCTAAATGCTGCTTTAGCAGCTTTTCCTTGAAAAGGCCACGATCCTGGTCGAGTCGGCCATATCATGAGGGTACCATGATGAGGTTCGTACTCTGCTGGCATACGATAGCCTAATTTTTTGGGACTGTCCATCATGATAATCTCCCTTTAAAATCTTGATAGCCAAAGGCTTTGACTAAGCTGCAGTCTCCCTGTTCGTCCATGAGATAGAGACTTGGCAATCCAATACCATTAAAGGTATTATTTTTGACAAAAGAATAAATGGCCATGTCTTCGAAATAAAGTCTATCTCCGATTTGGACTGGATTTTCAAAGCTATAATCACCGATCACATCGCCCGTCAGACAGGTATTGGAAGAAAGTCTGTAGGTATGGGCTTTTTCCTGTGCCTCAAAGCCATTTATCAAAGGTGGACGATAGGGCATCTCAAGTACGTCAGGCATATGGCAGGTCGCAGAGGCATCTAAAACCAAGATTTCCATACCGTTTTCGACAATATCCAATACTTCAGTTGCTAGATAACCCGCATTGAGAGCAATGGCTTCACCCGGCTCGATATAGACTTCAAGATTGTAAGTTTCTCGGATACGCTTGATTTCTGAAATCAGCAAATTCACATCATAGTCTTCTCTTGTGATGTGATGACCACCACCCATATTGAGCCATTTAACTTGATGCAAATAGGAACCAAACTGCTCTTCTACTGCTTTCAAAGTTATCTCTAAATCATCTGCTCCCTGCTCGCAAAGGGTGTGAAAATGAAGACCGTCTACCAATTCCAGCAAATCACTAGGAATCTTGTCTAGAGTAACTCCGAAACGGGATCCAGGGGCGCAAGGATCATAGAGAGCGTGATCTCCTTGAGTTGAACACTGAGGGTTAAGTCGCAAACCCACGCTTACACCAGCTTCACGACAACGAGCCCCATACTTACGCAACTGTCTCTCTGAGTTAAAGACGATATGGTCCGTTATCTCCAGCAATTCCTCCAAGTCTGCATCCTTGAAAGCAGGTGCAAAAACATGGACTTCACCAGGAAATTCTTCCCTTGCCAATTTGGCCTCATAGAGTCCACTAGCTGTCGTACCTGATAGATACTGGCTAATCAAGGGATAGGTTTTGTAGAGGGAATAAGCCTTCTGAGCAAGCAAAACCTTGCAACCAGCTTCTTCTTGAACATATTGTAGGATACGGCAATTGGCTTCTAACTTTGCCAAGTCAATGACATAGGCTGGTGTTGGTACTTGTTCTAGCTTCATTAGTCCACCATTTGTGGATTCTCAACCACAACCCAAGGCAAACCATACTCATTCAATGCTTCCATAAATGGATCTGGATCCAACTCTTCAAGGTTATACACTCCAGCTTGTTTCCAAGTTCCGTTCATAACCAATTTTGTCCCAATCATGGCTGGAACGCCTGTCGTGTAAGAAATTGCTTGTGAACCAACTTCTGCGTAACATTCTTGATGATCGCAAACATTGTAAATGTAGATGGTCTTTTCAACTCCATCTTTGACACCAGTAAAGATACAGCCGATATTGGTTTTACCAACCGTGCGCGGTCCAAGGCTGGCTGGATCTGGAAGCAAGGCTTTCAAGAATTGGATTGGTACGATTTCTTGTCCATTAAAATTAATAGTATCTGTACGAAGGAGACCGACATTTTCCAAACATTTCATGTGCGTCAAGTAAGATTGACCAAAGGTCATAAAGAAGCGAATCCGTTTGACACCTGGAATATTTTTGGCCAATGATTCAATTTCTTCATGGTGAAGGAGATACATATCTTTTTGTCCAACTTGAGGGAAATCATACTCACGCTTGATAGACATAGCTTCGACTTCGACCCATTTCCCATCTTCCCAGTAAGAACCTGGCGCCGAAACCTCGCGTAGATTGATTTCTGGGTTAAAGTTTGTCGCAAACGGATAACCGTGGTCACCACCATTACAGTCTAAAATGTCGATATAATGGATTTCATCAAAATAGTGTTTGAGAGCATAGGCTGAAAAGACACTAGTCACACCTGGGTCAAAGCCAGATCCAAGAAGAGCTGTTAAGCCTGCTTCCTTGAATTTTTCTTGATAAGCCCATTGCCATGAGTAGTCAAAGTAGGCAGTAAAACCAAGTTCCTTACAACGTTTCTCATAGATGGCACGCCATTCAGGGTCTTCTGTGTCTTCTGCTTCGTAGTTGGCTGTATCGATATAGTGAACACCTGTTGCCAAACATGCGTCCATAATGGTCAAGTCTTGATAAGGCAAAGCTACGTTCAAAACAGCTTCTGGTTTGTAGCTTTCGATCAAGGCAATGACTTCTTCTACCTTGTCAGCATTAAGTGCAGCTGTTTCAATCTTTGTACTTGTTTTGCCTTCTAGCTTCGCTTTCAAGTCATCGCATTTTGACTTGGTACGGCTAGCAATCATAATTTCTGTAAATGTTTCACTATCTTGACAAATCTTTGAAATAGCAACTTGGGCAACGCCCCCACATCCAATAACTAATAAACGACTCATTTTTTTCCTTCCTCTTCTTCTAAAATGTCTTCTACATACTTAGGCAACATAAAGGCTCCCACATGTAAGTTTGCAGTATAGTATTCTGTGAAAAGCTGGCGTTTTTTCCAGCCTTCCTTGTCAAAATCTTTGACAGGGTGGTATTTTTTCGATGCAAATCCAAACAACCAATAGCCAGCTGGGCTAGTTGGAATATGAGCCTGATAGACCCGACTGATTGGAAAGGCTTGATTGACCTTGCGGTGCATGCTTCGGCAAGCCGACTCATCCTCGTCAAAGAAGGGACTCCCATGCTGGTAGATCATGATACCATCTTCCTTCAGAGCTCGATAACTATTACCGTAAAATTCCTTTGTAAAGAGGCCTTCGGTATGTCCAAATGGATCTGTCGCATCGTTGATGATAATATCATAGTCATCTTCACAGTTTCGCAAAAAGCGTAGCCCATTTTGGTAGTAAATGGTAACACGAGGATCATCAAGTCCCGCAGCAAAGTCTGGGAAATACTCACGACAGACCTCAACCAACATCTCATCTGGTTCCACAATATCGATTTGTTCTAGCTCAGGATAGAGGGTTAATACTTGGGCGACACCGCCGTCACCACCCCCAATAACCAAGACTTTCTTGGGGTTTGGGTGGACAGCCATGGGAACATGAACGGTCATTTCATTGTAGACAAAATCATCCGCATCTGAGAACAAGACGTGCCCATTTAAAATAAGTATTTTCCCAAAAGCTGGCGTATCCAAGACTTCGATATCCTGCCATTCACTTTTACCAGCGTAGAGTTGCTTGGCTGTTCTCAAGGATAATTTGACATCTGGAGTATGAACTTCAGAAAACCATAAATCCATCTAGTTCTCCTTTCTCTTAATGACGTTAATGTGATTGACCTCAGGATCTTCCGTCCCTTGGAGGGAACAACCACGTTCCTTGGCAAATTGGATATAATCGACAATTTCTCGTGTAATGCGTTCTCCAGGAGCCAAGATAGGGATTCCTGGAGGATAGCACATGACAAATTCCCCACAGACTTGTCCAACAGATTCGTCTAAAGACAAACTTTTTCTCTCTGAATAGAAGGCTTCCTGAGGAGAAAGGACCAACTCGGGCTGGATATATTCTCCTGCTATCAAGTCCTTCCCATCTCGTGAATAGAGTCTCTTGATATCAGCAAGAGCACCAACCAAGCGCTCGATGTCTTGGATGCGGTCACCAATCGAAATATAGGCCAGGATATTGCCAATATCACCAAACTCAATCTGAATGTCATATTCGTCTCGTAGGAGGTCATAAACCTCGATACCTGTTAAGCCAATCCCCTGAGTGTAAACTGACAACTTGGTTACATCAAAATCACAAACGGAAACACTATCTATTAACTCTTTTGAGTAGGCATAGTAGCCACCTATGGCATTGATTTCACGACGAGCATACTCGGATAGCTCGATAACTTTCTCAAACGACTCTTTACCACGAAGGGCCAAGTTGCGACGTGAAATATCCAAACTAGCCATCAACAAGTAAGAGGCGGATGTTGACTGGGTCAGGTTGATGATCTGACGAACGTACTCAGGATTCATCTGCTCCCCGATTAAAAGAAGCGAACTTTGTGTCAAACTCCCACCAGACTTATGCATAGAAACTGCTGCCATATCAGCACCTGCATCCATAGCAGAAATCGGAAGTTTATCAGTAAAATGTAAGTGCGCTCCGTGGGCCTCATCTACTAAAACCATCATGCCAGCTTCATGAGCCATTTCTGTCAACACCTTTAGGTCTGAACAGATTCCGTAGTAAGTAGGATTGTTAATCAAAATGGCCTTGGCATCTGGATGGTCCTTTATGGCCTGGGCTACTCGGTCATTTTCAAGACCTAAAGCGATACCAATCTTAGGATCTACACTCATCTCGATATAGATGGGAATGGCACCACATAGAACCAGCGCATTGATGGCAGATTTGTGGACATTGCGTGGCAGAATAATCTTATCTCCTGCCTTGCAGGTTGACAGAATCATAGTCTGCACCGATGAAGTTGTTCCCCCTATCATTAGAAAAGCATGGCTAGCTCCAAAAGCATCCGCCGCCAGCTCCTCCGCATCTCGAATAATCGAAATAGGATGCCCTAAATTATCCAAGGGTTTCATCGAATTGACATCAATACCTACACATTTTTCTCCTAACAGTTCGACAAGTTCTGGATTTCCCCGTCCGCGCTTGTGACCTGGAACATCAAAGGGAACAATCCTTTTCTTGCGTAACTTCACCAAGGCCTCATAAATTGGGGCTTGGTTTTGATCTAACTCTTTCAAGACATACTCCTTTCCATATTTTTAGAATCTTATGAAAACTAAGGAACTAAAGGTTGACTCATGAAAAAAGAGCAGGTTTTCACCTGCTCTGCAATCTTCTGACGTGTTTATTTTGGTTTCTGTTGAGTATGTCTGTTCCTGATGTTTCCTAACTCTCTAGTAGCAAATATTACGTACTTTATTGATCGTTTCACAAGATGACGTGTGCTTTCACCACACTAAAAATTTATGAATTAGGACAAGTGTCCTAACATCAACTTATAAAAGTAGGCTTTTAACCCTATCAATAATGTGGTTTTTCAACCACGCTTCGGCATTCAACCCTGCCTGTCCGTAGGCATTTTTTACTCGGGTTTATATTTGCTAGAAAACATCATCTCATTTTCTAAGCTTTATTACTATATCATGTTTCCAAGAACTTGTAAAGCCTTTTACGAAAAAAATATAAAAAGGTTCGTAAAATAGTTGGATTTTATTTGATTTAATACTAATTATTCTCTTGTAAACGATTATAAAGTGAACAAAATGATTTTCATATTTAATTTAAAATTTTTTATGATATTCTATACTCTTTACCTTCGGTGTTTGATCTATTAGAGAAGATGTCGACATTTTTATATCATTAAAATCGTGCAACTTTTTTCAGATACTTTTAAAAGATTGATTTCCCTATATGTTTCCTTTATACTGGATAAAAAGGAGAATAGTATGTCAGAAACAAATCACGAAATTGATTCAAACTTTGCAGGTCGTTTAAATATTCTGCGTGCGGGCGTTCTTGGTGCCAATGATGGGATTATTTCCATTGCGGGTGTGGTTATCGGGGTTGCTAGTGCTACAAGCAATATCTGGATTATCTTTTTATCAGGCTTTGCGGCTATCTTGGCTGGTGCCTTTTCTATGGCTGGTGGAGAATATGTTTCGGTTTCAACTCAGAAAGATACTGAGGAAGCAGCCGTTGCGCGTGAGCAAGTCTTGCTAGACCAAGATATAGAGTTAGCCAAAAAGTCTCTCTATACCGCCTATATCCAAAATGGCGAGTGTGAAACATCAGCCCAACTTCTCACCAACAAAGCCTTTTTAAATAATCCGCTCAAGGCTTTGGTAGAGGAAAAATATGGGATTGAGTATGAAGAGTTTACCAATCCTTGGCATGCTGCTATCTCTAGCTTTATTTCTTTTTTCCTTGGTAGCTTACCACCAATGCTGTCAGTGACCATTTTCCCAAGTGATTACCGCATCCCTGCTACCGTCCTTATCGTCGGTGTGGCCCTTCTTCTCACTGGTTACACTAGTGCCAGACTTGGAAAGGCTCCGACTAGAACAGCGATGATTCGGAACCTTGCTATTGGTCTCTTGACCATGGGAGTTACATTCTTACTCGGTCAACTTTTTAGCATTTAATACTCTTCGAAAATCTCTTCAAACCACGTCAGCGTT
>NZ_JBBJZX010000009.1:0-39798 GCF_038148935.1 Streptococcus pseudopneumoniae
GAAAGATTGCTTTTTTATTATATTTTCCTTAGGAGAAGAAATGGAACACAAAACGAATTCATATAAAGTAAATCGACAGCAACGTGAAAAGGTACTGCGCTTTTCGATTCGTAAATATAGCTTTGGTGCTGCTTCAGTAGCTGTTGCGGCATTGATGTTTTTGTCTGGGCATCAGGCTGTTCGAGTTGAGGCTGCTCAAGTTTCAGATACTACTGAAGCACCGGTTATCCCAGATAAAGAAGAGGCTCATACTGCTACAATAGTAGATTTGCCTAAAACAGAAGATTCTCTAACTACAGATAAAGAAGAAAAATCACCAAGCACAGCTGAGAATCCGGCTGAGACTTTATCTGAGAAACTGCCTGAAACTTCAACTGAGAATGCATCTGAAAACGAGACTACTGCCCTTGATAAAGAAGTAGTTGAAAAACAAACACTAGATAAGACTAAATTACAGGCTAATATTACAAAAGTTCAAGAACTCTTGGATAAGGTCAATAAGGAAAAAGCTCCAGATTCAACCCTTGCCGCAATCCAGGCAGATTTAGAAGCAGCTAATAGTGTGCTTAATAACAATAGTCTTGAATTGACACAAGCTGAAATTGATGCAATCGCTAAAAAACTTAATGAGAAGATTTTTGTCTTATCTTCGATGCCTAAGATAAATGCGCCTAAGAAGGTTTTAAAAGAAGGTGAAAATACGATTGTCAATACTGGGTCTCGTGATTCACGTAATGGCGAAACCATGGAAGAAGGATCTGATCTTCGCTCAGCACCTATTGATAAAAATACCAAACGTGGTGAGTTAGGAATCGTTGTAGCCAACTCTGGATTTATTACAGGATATGCAACGCCATCTTCAACAATTGAGATTAAAAGAAATGGCACAACTGTATTGACTTCTACACTAGACGATACAGGAGCTTTTAAATTAAATGCCCTAGGTATTGAAGTTGGAGATGTTGTTGAATTAGTGGTTAATGGACAGACTGTTACTACTACTACAGTAAAACAAACAGATACAGTAGCTTTTAATGATAGTTTAGCAGGAATTGCACAAGTTGATGGATATACAGCGGCAGAAGCTGATGTAGAAGTATCAATCGGCGGAAGAAAATACACAACTAGATCACAATCAAATGGATACTTCACAGTCAATGTTGATACGAACTTAATGGTAAACGATGCCGTTGTTACAACTGTTATCAAAAAGAATGGTCAAGAAGTTGGTCGTGGAACAAGTACAGTACGTAACACGAAAGTAACAGACTTCGGGGTTGGTTGGATTAAAAACCCGATGATTGATTATTCGCACCGTGATGTATTTTCTCCAGATACGAAACAATATGCATTCGTAAGTAAAGGAACTGCTGATCAAGCGTATGACAATATTCGTGCTTATCGTGAAATGCGTATTGAAAATAATGGGGATAAATATTATTATTGGATATTAGATTCAGGTCCAAGACCAAATGGACTGGCTGGTGTTTCTAAAAAAATTTCACTTGCGATTCCACGTACAGTAGGAGATCCTTATGACTTTACTTATACAAAATACCAAGATGGAAAACAGACTTTCCATAAGGATTATGCTAGTGCAACAGCATGGGAGTATGAAAACTCAACTTTTCGTGCTTATGTAAAAGATGGCGTCCGACGTTCAGGGGCGGCTTATACTGAAAATGTAGACGGATGGCTTAAATATATAAACCCAGAGGCTGGTACTAGACTGACTAATTGGAGGTTTAATATTTATCGTAAAAATAGCGGAGATGGTACAGAGCCTGACAACGATGCCTTTTCTCGTGTTAGTGATATATTGGGGATTCGTAAAGATGGTCTTGAATACAATCTTGTTCGAGGTGTTATAGAAGATAGAATGAACGTAGTTGCTGGGCAACGTTCAATTATCACTTTCAAAACTAAAATTCTTGACGGAGATGACCTAAATAATAGCATTATGTCGGATTGGGGGGATAAAAACACCAATAACCCTATGCTTGACGAAATAAAAAAACGTCTAGCCAATGACCCATTCCTTGCTTATGGAGGATATACAGAGGGTGGATATAGACGCTATAGAACTGGTGAAAATGCAATTATCGGTGTATTACCGTTGAAACCAGACGAAGCAGCTAAATATGATCTTAAACCAGTATCTAAAGAGCAAACAACTAATAAAGGTGTCGTTCCACCTGCTATTAATAGTATTGCTAATACAAAAGACTTACCTGCTGGTACAACATACCGTTGGTTTAAAGATCCAGATGTATCAAGACCTACAGCACCAAATGTACCTGTGTATGGTAAAGTGGAAGTCATTATTCCAGAACGTGGAACATTTATTGTAGATGCACCTATTCATGTTACAGAGGATAAGGCAAAAACACCAGAAGCTCCATTAGCAACAGCAAAAGAAGATGGATCTGTAACAGCTAAACCGCAAGATTCAACGAAAGTAGATAAAATTAAAGTTAGCTACACAGGAGAAGATGGTTCTAATAAGACGGCTGAAGGAAATAAAGGTGGAAATGGAACGTGGACTGTTACGGGTAATCCAGACGTTCAAATCGATGCAAGTACTGGTGAAATCACAATCCCAGCTGATAAAGTCAAAGATAATACAGAAGTAACAGCAGTTACAACAAATGGAAACAGTGATGAATCAGCTCCAGCCAAAGCAACTGCAAAAGCACCAAAACCAGAAAAACCAATCTTAACTGCACCAAATAACGGTAATGTAACAGCCAAACCACAAGATCCAGCCAAAGCAGATAAAATTACGGTTACTTATAAAGACGAAGATGGAACAAATGTAACGGTAGTAGGAAATAAAGGAAATGATGGAACATGGACTGTTGCGAACAATCCAGGTGTAAACATTAATGCTCAAACTGGTGAAATCACAATTCCAGCTGACAAGGTAAGAGATAATACTGTAGTAACAGCCATCACAAAAAATGGCAATAGTGTTGATTCAGACCCAGCAACAGAAACTGCAAAAGCACCAAAACCAGCAACTCCAACAGTAGTAGCAAAAGAGGATGGATCTGTAACAGCCAAACCACAAGATCCAACAAAAGCAGATAAAATCACGGTTACTTACACAGGAGAAGATGGTTTACCAAAAGAAGTAGTGGGAACGAAAGACAAATTTGGTCAATGGACTTCAGGTGATCCAGAAATTCAAATCAATGCAGACACAGGTGAAATCACAATCCCTGCTGAAAAAGTAAAAAATGAAACAGTTGTAACAGCTATCACAAAAAATGGAACGAGTGATGATTCAGATCCGGCAACAGATACAGCGAAAACACCAGATAATGAGCCGCCAGTTTTAACTCTATCGACTAATAATGTAACGGTGGTAGAAGGTGGAACTATAACATTTACAGTAACAGCAAGAGATGATAAAAAGGTAACTTTTGACTTGACTGGAACAAGTACTGACTTTTTAACGAAAGCATTTCAATCTAGAAGACTTAACACACCTGGTACACCTGGACTGGTATCGACTAGGTATGTAAAAGAAACAGAAAAAGAAAAAGAAATCGAAGTTACAATTAATACTATAGCAGAAGATGTTGGTAAGCAAAATACAATTATATTTAACGCAACAGATGATGCAAATAACAAGGCTAAACCGGTGATTTTCTCATTTGTTGTAACTCCACGTGACAAGATAGGACCAACTATTTCGGCGGATGGGGCAACAGTTACAAGTCGTGAGGAAATTACGCCAATTCCAGTAACAGCTAAAGATAATGATGGTGGAGTTGGTCTGCGTGAAAATACTCCAATCGAAGTCACAGGCTTACCAGAGGGACTAAGATTCGAAGATGGTAAAATCGTAGGAACTCCAACTGGAACACCTGGAACTGCCAAAGTAACGATTACAGCTTATGATAAAAATGATAATAAGGCTGAGAAAACAATTGAAATTGTAGTCAAAGGGCAAAATGAGCAGTATAACCCATTAGGAAAAGACCAAACTGTTCCTAAAAATTCAGTACCTAAGGCAGAGGATAGTATTGCGAATAAAACTGACCTTCCACAAGGAACAAAATATACTTGGTTAACTACACCAGATACGAGTCAAGGCGGGCAAACAGTTTCTGCAGTTGTTGTGGTAGAATATCCAGACAAAACAAGAGATAACGTTAGTGTGAATATTAGTGTACCTACGAATTTAACAGCAGAAGTTACGAAACCAAATGAAGTTTTGGAGAAACGTGCAGTCGAATCCAAAAAAGTAGTCACACCAAATAAAGAGGGTTCAACGATTGCAACAGAAAAAGCAGAAAATGGTTTAACCGTTAATGGAGAAGGTAAATTAACTGGAACGCCAAAAGTAGAAAATTGGGGCAAAGACGAAGAAAAACGTGCTATCACAATTCCAGTTAAAGTTACGAATGGAAACGAAGAAATCACAGTAAGCGTACCAGTTACAATTTTACGTGATACGGATGGAGATGGAGAACCAGACACTACAGATCCAGATGATGACGGTGACAAAATTACGGATGAGGAAGAAAAGGCAAAGGGAACAGATCCAAAGATTTTTGATAAACCAGACAAGCCAACCTCATATGGTCTAACAGGAGCAGTAAAACCATCTACTGTTACTGAGAATAAACAAGTGACTGAACCAGGAGTTGTTACACCAAATAAGACAGGATCAACGATTGAAACACCAGCTTCTGTAAATGGATTAACCGTTGATAATAATGGAAGTTTAACAGGAACTCCAAAAGTAGACTCTTGGGGTGAAGGTGAAGAAGAACGTGATATTACTATCCCAGTAAAAGTTAAGAAGGATTCGGAAGAAGCTAATGTAAGTGTACCGGTTAAAATCCAACGCGATACAGACGGAGATGGCAATCCAGATGTGACAGATACAGATGATGATAACGATGGAATTTCAGATGACGATGAAAAGAGAAATGGAACAGATCCAAAAGTAGCAAATGGCTTGACAGGAATCGTTACAGTTCCAGCTAAAGTGAAAGAAAAAACTCCAGTACCGACACCTTTACCAAAAGTTGTAACACCGAATAAATCGGATGCAACAATTGAGCCATCAGAACCAGTAAAGGAACTGAAAGTGAATGGAAATGGTGAATTAGAAGGAACACCAACTGTGAATGACTGGGTTGGCGGAGAAGAAGAACGTAATATCACAATCCCTGTTAAAATTACAAGAGAAAAAGATGGAAATCCAAAAGAGGAAGTTACTGTACATGTGCCAGTCACAATTCAGCGAGACACAGATGGAGACGGAATACCTGATGTAGACGATTTGGATGATGATAACGATGGAATTTCAGATGAAGATGAAAAGAAAAATGGAACAGATTCAAAAACTGCAGACGGACTAAGTGTGAAAGTTACAGAACCTAATGTAGTGTTGGATAAAAAAGAAGTCACTCCAAAAGAAGTTGTTACACCAAATAAAAAAGGCGCAACAATTACAACTACTACGCCAGACAATTCAGGAAAAGTGAATGGACTGACAGTTAATGAAGAAGGTAAATTAACAGGAACTCCAACAGTGGATAATTGGGGCAATGATGAAGAAAAAACTATCAACATTCCAGTTAAAGTTACAAAAGATGTTGAAAAAGTAACGGCAAATGGTAAAGAAACTGTTACGGAAACTGTTAATGTTGATATTCCAGTCACAATCCAACGTGATACAGATGGAGATGGAACACCAGACGTTTTAGATACAGATGATGATAATGATGGAATTCCAGATGATGTAGAGAAAAGTAATGGAACAGATCCAAAAGTTCCTAATAATTTAACAGCAACAGTTGCTGAACCAACTAAAGTTAAAGAGAAACAACCAGTTACTCCAACAAAAGTTGTAACGCCAAATATTCCAAATTCAACAATTACAACAGATGCTCCAGATGGATCGGTGAATGGCTTAAAAGTTAACAATGATGGTAACTTAGAAGGAACACCGACAGTAGATAATTGGAAAAAAGATGAAGAAGAACGTAATATCTTAATTCCGGTTAAAGTCAAAAATGGTGATAAAGAAACTACAGTAAAAGTTCCAGTTACAATCCAACGTGACACAGATAATGATGGAATCCCAGATGTTGATGATACAGATGATGATAACGATGGAATTCCAGACACTGTAGAGGATACAAATGGAACAGATCCAAAAGCTGCAAATGACTTAGAAGTGGTAGTTACAAATCCAGACAAAGTCAAGGAGAAAAAACCAGTAGCTCCAACGAAAGTTGTAACTCCGAATAAAGAAGGTTCAACAATTGTAACAAATCCAAAAGATGGTTCAGGACAAGTGAACGGACTAAAAGTCAATGATAAAGGCGAACTGGAAGGAGCACCAACAGTAAATAATTGGGGTAAAGATGAAGAAGAACGCACTATCGACATTCCGGTTAAAGTTACTAAAGTTGTAGAAAAATTCACAGAAAATGGTAAACAAGAAGTACCGGAAGTAAAGGAAGTAACAGTAACAGTCACAATCCAACGTGATACAGACGGAGATGGAGAGCCAGATGTTATAGATAAAGATGATGATAACGATGGAATTCCAGATGAGGTTGAAAAAGCGAATGGAACAGATCCGAAAAATGCAAACAACCTAACTGCAAAAGTTTCAGATCCAACTAAAGTTACAGAAAAGACACCAGTTCCTTCAACATTACCGAAAGTTGTCACACCGAATAAAGACGGTTCAACAATTACAACAGAAAACCCAGTCAATGGATTAAGTGTTGATAAAGATGGTAAATTAACAGGAAGACCAAGCGTAACAGATTGGGGTAGTGATGAAGAACGTAAAGTAAACATTCCAGTTAAAGTGAAGAATGGGGATGAAGAAATACGTGTAGAAGTACCAGTTATTATTCAACGTGATACAGATGGAGATGGAGATCCAGATGTGACAGATACGGATGATGATAATGATGGAATTTCGGATGAGGAAGAAAAGAAAAACGGAACAAATCCAAAAGTTGCTACAACACAAACACCTGTGGAAATAACTATTACACGTGAGAAAAATGGAGACGCAATTGTTACACCGAAAAAACAAGACGGGAAACCGTACCCTAAAGATACGAAGGTAGAAATTCCAGGTGAAAATGGAATAACAATAGTAGTAACGATAGGTGAAAATGGTTCAGGCAAAGTACCAAATGACAACCTTCCAAAAGGTGAAGTACCAGGACAGGGTGTCGTAACAGAACCAAACAAAGAACCATCAAAACCAGTAGATGTAACAACACCAGCGCGTAAGACACCAACGGTAGAGTTGACTCAAAATCCAAGCACTGGAGATGTTACAGTAACACCGAAGAAAATAGATGGCTCAAACTATCCTACAGGAACTACGGTAACAATCCCAGGCAAAGATGGGAAAACGATTGATGTAGTAATCGGTGAAAATGGTTCAGGTACAGTTGCAAATGGTGATTTACCAGAAAGAGATGTACCAGGAACAGCTATCATTAAAGAACCAAATCAAAAACCGTCGCAACCAGTGGATATTACAACACCAGCTAAAAAGGTACCAACATTACAATTAGATCAAGATCCAAAAACTGGAGATGTAACGGTAACACCTAAGAAACCAGATGGAACAACATATCCATCAGGAACTAAGGTAGAAATTCCAGGTAAAAACGGAAATCCAATCACTGTAACAATTGGAAAAGATGGAACAGGAACAGTTCCTAATAATGATTTACCGGATGAAGATACTCCAGGAACAGGTAAGATTAAAGAAGATGGTAAACCAGAGGTAGAGATTAAGGTAGAAACACCGAAAAAAATTGACCCTAGTGCGCCAGAAACAGCACAAGTAGGGACAATTGAAATCACAAGAAAACCAAACGGAGATGCTGTAGTAACACCTAAGAAATCAGATGGAACAAACTATCCTAAAGATACTAAGGTGAAAATTCCAGGAGAAAATGGAACAAGCATCGTAGTAACGATAGGAGAAAATGGTTTTGGAGAAGTACCGAATGACCAACTTCCAAAATATGAAGTACCAGGAAAAGGAACAGTAACAGAACCGAATAAAAAACCATCGCAACCAGTGGCTGTAACAACACCAGCTCGTAAGACACCAACAGTGGAAATGGAACAAAATCCAAAAACTGGAGATGTAACGGTAACACCTAAGAAACCAGATGGAACACTGTATCCAGAAAATACTAAGGTAGAAATTCCAGGAAAAGATGGAAAAACTATTGAAGTAACACTTGACAAAGATGGCAAAGGTACAGTTCCGAATAATGATTTACCTGATGAGGATACTCCAGGAACAGGTAAGATTAAAGAAGATGGTAAACCTGAGGTAGATGTTAAGGTAGAAACACCGAAAAAAATCAATCCAAATCATCCAGCTACAGAACAACCAACTAAAATTGACATCACAAGAAAACCAAATGGAGATGCGATTGTTACACCTAAGAAACCGGATGGAATACCATATCCACCAGGAACAACTGTGAAAATTCCAGGAGAAAATGGAACACCTATTGTTGTGACAATCGGAAAAGATGGTTTTGGATTAGTTCCGAATGACAAACTTCCAAAAGATGAAGTGCCAGGAAAAGGAACAGTAACAGAGCCAGGAGCTAGACCATCACAACCAGTGGATGTGATAACGCCTGCTCGTAAGCCGTCAACTATACGTTTGGATCAAGATCCAAAAACTGGAGATGTAACAGTGATTCCTATGAAGCCAGGTGGAGGAACATATCCATCAGGAACGAAGGTAGAAATACCAGGTAAGAATGGAAATCCAATTGTCGTAACAATTGGGGAAGATGGAAAAGGAACAGTTCCAAATAACGACTTACCAGATGGAAATGTATCTGGAATAGGTAAGATTACAGAACCAGGAAAACCAACTACGGAAGCTCAGGTGCTAACACCAGGTAAAATCAATCCACTTGCACCTCAAACAGAGCAACCAGGTAAGATTGAAATTACAAGAAATCCAAATGGAGATGCAGTAGTTACTCCTAAGAAACCAGATGGAACAACATATCCAACAGGAACCAAAGTAGTTATCCCAGGAGAAAACGGAACATCTATTATTGTAACGGTTGGGGATAATGGCTCAGGAATAGTTCCAAATGATAAACTTCCAAAAGAAGATATTACAGGAAAAGGAATTGTAACAGAACCGAATAAGAAGCCATCACAACCAGTAGCTGTAACAACACCTGCTCGTAAGACTCCAACAGTAGAGCTGACACAAGATCCAGCTACAGGAAATGTCACTGTCACACCGAAAAAACCAGATGGTTCAACATATCCACCAGGAACTACGGTAGAAATTCCAGGGAAAGATGGCAAACCAATCGTTGTACCAATCGGAAATAATGGATCAGGAACAGTTCCAAATAATGATTTACCTGATGAAGATACTCCGGGAACAGGTAGGATTAAGGAACCAGGTAAGCCAACAGTTGAAGTGAAGGTAGAGACGCCTGGGAAAATTGATCCTAATGCTCCACAAACAGACCAACTAGGTAAGATTGAAATTACAAGAAAACCAAATGGAGATGCTGTGGTAACACCTAAGAAACCAGATGGAACAACAACCTATCCAGAAGGTACTAGGGTGAAAATTCCAGGAGAAAATGGAACATCTATAATTGTGACAATCGGAAAAGATGGATCAGGAACAGTTCCAAATGATCAACTTCCAAAAGAAGCTAAACCAGGAAAAGGAACCGTAACAGAACCAGGTAAGAAACCATCTAATCCGGTGGATGTAACAACCCCAGCTCGTAAGACACCAACAGTAGAGTTGGATCAAGATCCAAATACAGGGGATGTGACGGTAACACCTAAGAAACCAGATGGAACACTATATCCAGAAAATACTAAGGTAGAAATACCAGGTAAGAATGGTAAACCTATCGTCGTAATAATTGGAAAAGACGGAAAAGGAACTATACCTAATAAAGATTTACCAGATGGAATAGAACCAGGAAAAGGCACGATTACGGAACCAGGAAAAGATCCTGTAGAAGTAATTGTAACAACCCCAGCCCGTAAGATACCAACACTAGATGTTTATCAAGATCCAAATACAGGTGACGTTACAGTAACGCCTAAGAAACCAGATGGTTCAACATATCCACCAGGAACGAAGGTAGAAATTCCAGGTAAGAATGGCACACCAATTGTCGTAATAATTGGACAAGACGGAAAAGCTACAATACCAAACAGTGAATTACCAGACGGTAAAGTTCCAGGTACAGGTAAGATTACTGAACCAGGTAAACCAGCTGTAGAAGTCCCAGTAGAAACTCCAGCTAAGGTAACACCAGGTAAAGTCACTCCAGTAACTCCAGTCACACCTGCTACTAATGGAGGTTCTGATCAAGATACACCTGCACCAACAACTCCAATTCCAGATGCAGTTACTCCGAATGAAAATCATGAAGATACTACAGATGCTAGTGATAGTGATAGTGGAGCTAAGTCAAATGATTCTCAAAATGTATTGCCAAATACAGGAACAGAATCAAATGCGACTCCTGCATCTCTAGGACTTCTTGGTCTGCTAGGCGGTCTCGGACTTGCTCTTGGAAAGAAAAAAGAAGACTAAAAATTTAGTCAAATGAACATTCATTCTTTTGGATTGTAAAGACAAACTAGATTGGTTCTGGGAATCGTGTTCGTCATAAAATACAAAGAATGTTTAGATAAAGAAAGCGAACAATGCTAGGATTTTGTTAAAGGGAATTCTAAGTATTGTTCGCTTTTGTGGTATAATAATTACTATGCAGAAAAAAACAACGTCCGCCTATGTGCACATCCCATTTTGTACCCAGATTTGTTATTATTGCGACTTTTCAAAGGTCTTCATCAAGAATCAGCCAGTTGATAGCTATTTGGAGCATCTGCTGGAAGAGTTTCGTTCTTATGATATTCAAAAGTTGCGAACTCTTTATATCGGTGGTGGTACACCGACAGCCCTGTCGGCTCCGCAACTGGAGGTATTGCTGGATGGCTTGACTAAAAACTTGGACTTGTCAGTCTTGGAAGAGTTGACCATTGAAGCCAATCCAGGCGATTTGGATGCGGATAAGATTGCTGTTTTGAAGAACTCGGCTGTCAATCGTGTTTCTCTAGGCGTGCAGACCTTTGATGACAAGATGCTGAAAAAGATTGGGCGCAGTCATTTGGAGAAGGATATTTATGAAAATATCGACCGTCTTAAATTAGCTGGTTTTGACAATATCTCCATCGATTTGATTTATGCGCTGCCTGGCCAGACTATGGAGCAGGTCAAGGAAAATGTGGCTAAAGCCATTGAATTGGATATTCCTCATATGAGTTTGTATAGCTTGATTTTGGAAAATCATACGGTCTTTATGAATCGGATGCGACGAGGGAAATTGCCTCTGCCTAAGGAGGAACTGGAAGCGGAGATGTTTGAGTACATCATCGCGGAGTTGGAGCGAGCTGGTTTTGAGCATTATGAGATTTCCAATTTCTCCAAACCCGGTTTTGAAAGTCGCCACAATCTCATGTACTGGGACAATGCTGAATACTATGGCATTGGTGCTGGGGCATCTGGTTATGTCAATGGTATTCGCTATAAAAACCATGGTCCGATTCGTCATTATCTCAGTGCTGTTGAGGAAGGCAATGCGCGTATCACAGAAGAGCACCTGAGCCAAAAAGAGCAAATGGAAGAAGAAATGTTCTTGGGGCTCCGTAAGAAATCAGGGGTTTCCATGACACGATTTGAGGAAAAATTCGGACGGTCTTTTGAGGGCCTTTATGGACAAATTGTCAGAGACTTGGTTCAACAAGGTCTCATGCAAATAGAGGGTGACCGAGTTCGCATGACAAAGAGAGGTCTCTTTTTAGGAGATACCGTAGCAGAACGATTTATTTTGGAGTAGGATCATGGGCTTAACTTATCAAATGAAAATGAAGATTCCTTTTGATATGGCTGATATGAATGGTCATATCAAGCTTCCAGATGTGATTTTGCTATCCCTGCAAGTTTCAGGGATGCAGTCGATTGAACTGGGAGTTAGTGATAAGGCTATTTTAGAAGAGCATAATCTGGTCTGGATTATCACAGAATACGATATCGAGGTGGTTCGTTTGCCTCGTTTTGCGGAAGAAATTATCATCGAAACGGAAGCCCTGAGCTACAATCGACTTTTTTGCTACCGTCGCTTTACCATTTATGATGAAGCAGGGCAGGAACTCATCCACATGATGGCGACCTTTGTTTTAATGGACCGAGACAGTCGAAAAGTCCATGCTGTCGAACCTGAGATTGTGGCTCCTTACCAGTCTGATTTTGATAAAAAACTCATCCGTGGCCCAAAGTATGAGTCTTTGGAAGAGCCAATCAGCAAGGATTACCATGTTCGTTTTTACGACTTGGATATGAATGGTCATGTTAATAACAGTAAATACTTGGACTGGATTTTTGAGGTCATGGGAGCGGATTTTTTGACCCAGTATATTCCCAAGAAAATCAACCTCAAGTATGTCAAGGAAGTTCGACCAGGTGGGGTGATTACATCGGGTGTTGAACGAACTGGACTGGAAAGCAAGCATGAAATTACAAGTGATGGGGTTATCAATGCCCAAGCTATCATCGCTTGGCAAGAAATAAAAAAGGATTAGGGAGAAAGTATGAAATATAAAGGCTATTTAATTGATTTAGACGGAACCATTTATAAAGGGAAAGACAGAATTCCAGCAGGAGAGGCTTTTATTCATGAATTGCAAAAGCGGGACATCCCTTATCTCTTTGTGACCAACAATACAACTCGCACTCCAGAAAGTGTTCAGGAGATGCTGGCTCAGAATTTTAATATCGATACGCCCCTATCGACTGTCTACACAGCGACTTTGGCAACCATCGACTATATGAATGACCTGGGGCTTGAAAAGACCGTCTATGTTATCGGAGAAGCAGGCCTCAAGGAAGCCATCAAGGCGGCTGGTTATGTGGAAGACAAGGAGAATCCTGCCTATGTGGTAGTAGGTCTGGACTGGCAAGTTGATTATGAAAAATTTGCGACAGCAACTCTTGCCATTCAAAAGGGTGCTCACTTTATCGGAACCAACCCTGACCTCAACATTCCGACAGAGCGTGGTCTTTTGCCAGGTGCTGGTTCATTGATTACGCTTCTTGAAGTGGCAACACGAGTGAAGCCTGTTTATATTGGGAAACCAAATGCCATCATCATGGACAAGGCAGTTGAGCACTTAGGCTTGAAACGTGAAGAGTTGATTATGGTTGGAGATAACTATTTGACTGATATTCGAGCAGGGATTGACAATGGCATTCCAACGCTCTTGGTGACGACAGGTTTTACCAAGGCAGAAGAAGTAGCAGACCTGCCAATCGCACCGACTCATGTGGTTTCTAGCCTTGCGGAGTGGGATTTTGATGAAAACTAAACTGACCTTTTGGAGCTCTATGCTCTTTCTCCTCTCCCTCTCGATCCTTCTGACCATTTATCTGGCTTGGATTTTTTATCCATTGGAAATTCAGTGGCTCAACTTAACAAATCGGGTCTATTTAAAACCAGAAACCATTCAGTACAACTTTCATATCTTGATGAATTACCTGACCAATCCTTTTAGCCAGGTCCTAGAGATGCCAGATTTTCGTTCGTCAGCAGCTGGTCTGCACCACTTTGCGGTGGTGAAGAACCTCTTTCACCTAGTTCAATTAGTTGCCCTTGTGACACTACCAAGCTTCTATGTCTTTGTCAAAGGAATTGTGAAAAAGGGCTTCTTGTCTCTATTTAGTAAAGGGCTTTTGGCTCTAGTGGTTTTGCCTTTACTGATTGGGCTTGGGGGAGTTTTGATTGGTTTTGACCAATTCTTTACTCTTTTCCATCAAATTCTCTTTGTGGGAGATGATACCTGGCTTTTTGATCCAGCCAAGGATCCTGTTATTCTGATTTTGCCAGAGACCTTTTTCCTCCATGCCTTCCTCCTCTTTTTCGCCCTCTATGAAAGCTTCTTTGGTTTTCTATACCTGAAAAGTCGTAGGAAATAATACTAAGATGTTCTTATTTTGAATAAATAAATTAGGTATGTGATTTGAAACTATCGTTAATACTCAATGAAAATCAAAGAGCAAACTAGGAAACTAGCCGCAGGCTGTACTTGAGTACGGCAAGGCAACGTTGACGCGGTTTGAATTTGATTTTCGAAGAGTATAAGAGTGAATTAACTAAATCTACATTGCCTCAATCGTTCGCAAACAGTCTATTTTTCTTGAAAAATAGGCTTTTTTTTCTAAAAATCCCTAGTCAAGCGCTTTATTTTTTTGTATAATAGAAGTAGCAAAGTATAGATAAGAAGAGAAAAGCATGATTACACTATTTCTATCACCGAGCTGTACATCATGTCGTAAGGCGAAGGCCTGGTTAGAAAAACATAAGGTGCCCTTTGTGGAACACAATATTATGACCAGTCCCTTAACAAGAAAAGAATTGCAACACATCCTTTCCTTGACCGAAAATGGTACTGATGACATCATTTCAACTCGTTCAAAAATTTTTCAAAAATTAGATATTGATGTAGAAAGTATTTCGGTATCGGAATTACTTCATTTGATTGAGCAGTATCCTAGTCTTTTGCGTCGTCCAATTATTATCGATGCTAAACGTATGCAGATCGGTTTTAATGAAGATGAGATTCGTGCTTTTCTCCCTCGTAGTTACCGTAAGCAAGAGCTAAAAGAAGCAAGAATGAGAGCTGGTATTAGTTAATGAACAAACAGTATAGTTACCCACTAGATTTGTCGTGGAGCACTGAAGAACTTGCTTCAGTGCTTTCTTTTTTTAATGATGTTGAAGCTGCCTATGAAGGCAAGGTAGAGGCTCAAAAGTTACTGGGCTCCTATAAGGGATTCAAAGCGGTTGTGCCAAGTAAGAGCGAAGAAAAACGTTTGGGACGAGAATTTGAAACAGTTAGTGGCTATTCGCTTTACCGAGCGGTTCAGGCTGCCAAGGAAAAAGGGGAAGGAAAGATTTCTCTTGGAAAGTAAATTTGAATTTGCCAAAGAGCTTGTCAAGAGGGCGGGCCAGTACATCCTTGACCATATGCAGGAAGACTTGCGTGTTGAGACCAAGTCCTCTCCAACAGATTTAGTGACCAGACTGGACAAGGAAGTTCAGGAGCTCTTGGTTGGTGAGATTTTGTCTCGTTATCCTGAGGATAAGATTTGTGCTGAAGAAGGTTGTCTGCGAGCCTCGGTTCAAGAGGGCAAGGTTTGGGTCATTGATCCCATTGATGGTACCAATAATTTTGTGGCTCAGCAGGAAGATTTTGCTGTCATGATGGCTTATTTTGAAAATGGTCAGGGACAGTTTGGTCTGATTTATGATGTAATCAAAGGGGATTGTTACCACGGTGGTGGGGAATTTCCGGTTTGCCGAAACGATAAGCTCCTAGCTCCCTTTAAAGCCAAACCACTTGGAGATTTTCTCATTGCGGGAAATAGTGGCATGCTGGAAACCAACGAATGGGGCTTGGCTGATTTGAGTCGAGCAGTACTTGGTGTTCGTGTTTATGGGAGTGCGGCCATTAGTTTTGCCAAGATTTTGTCAGGGCGTTTGTTGACCTATGTCACCTATCTGCAACCATGGGATTATGCTGCGGCTAGTATTTTAGGGGAAAGTCTGGGCTATCAGGTTGTGACCCTATCTGGTCAACCTCTTGATTTTCAAACCAGACAACCGGTCATGATGCTACCTCTTGAGATGCAGGAGGAAATTCAGTCCTATATTTACGAAAGGAAAAGAACTTAAATGCAATTTCCAGAAGGATTTGTTGAAAAATATGAAGAGATACTAGGGGATGAGGCAAGAGATTTTCTTGCCTCTTTTGAGGAGGAAGCGGTTTCGGCCTTTCGGGTCAATCCTTTAAAAGAAGCGCCAGTTTCCTTTCCTGATGCTATTCCTCAAACCCCTTGGGGACACTATGGGAAGGTTTCAGGGAAATCGCCTGAGCATGCTACTGGCTTGGTTTATTCGCAAGAACCCGCTGCTCAGATGGTGGCTCAGGTAGCCAAGCCCAGTCCTGGGATGAAGGTCTTGGATTTGGCTGCTGCACCGGGTGGAAAATCAACTCAGCTGGCAGCCTATCTAGCAGGGGAGGGTCTCCTTGTTTCCAATGAAATTTCAAGCAAACGGGCTAAGATTTTAGTAGAAAACATGGAGCGCTTTGGAGCGACAAATGTCGTGGTGACCAATGAATCTGCCGACCGCTTGGCCAAGGTCTTTAAAGGCTATTTTGACCTTATTGTCCTGGATGCCCCTTGCTCTGGTGAAGGGATGTTTCGTAAGCAACCAGATGCTATGGACTATTGGAGCTTAGATTATCCGAGTAAATGTGCTAGTTTGCAAAGAGAAATTCTGGAAGATGCAGTAACCATGCTAGCTGAAGGTGGTCGTTTGGTTTATTCAACCTGTACCTGGGCCCCCGAGGAAAACGAAGAGATTGTCAATTGGCTACTGGAAGAGTATGATTTTGACTTGTTGCCAGTAGAGCATATCAATGGAATGGTAGCTGGTATTGACCTGCCAGAAACGGCTCGGATGTACCCTCATCAGTTTAAGGGAGAGGGACAGTTTGTAGCCCATCTACAGTTTAAAGGTGAAAATCTAGCACCAAAATGTAAGGCAAGTAAGAGCAATCTCAGCAGAGAACAAGTTGCCTTGTGGCAGGAATTTGCCCAAAAACATTTGAAAATCAATCTAAGGGGAATCTTGCAGACTTTTGGAGACCAACTCTATCTCCTGCCAGAACTCTTACCAGATTTAGGGAAACTCAAGATTGCTCGCAATGGCCTGCATCTGGGTACCTTTAAGAAGAAACGCTTTGAGCCCAGTTTTGCTCTTGGTCTAGCCTTGAAACCGAGTCAGGTCAAGCAGTCTGTTGCAATTGACCAAGAAGCGTTTGTAAAGTATGTGGCTGGAGAAACCGTTCAGCTGGTGGAAAGTCTGCCTAATGGTTGGTACCAAGTTTTGGTTCAAGGAAATGGTTTGGGCTTTGCTAAGGTGACTGGAAATGTTTTGAAAAATTATTTTCCAAAGGGCCTCAGATTCAAGTGAAAATGCTAGTCAAAGTAGCTTGTCTATGTTATAGTGGAAGTATGGATTTTTTTCAAATTGTTTTTCATTTTAAGTCAAAATTGGTAGAGAAGGTAACTGAGCAAATTTCTAGTAAAACCAAGCTAGCAACGTCAGTTAGCTCCCAATTTTCAAAAGAAAAACATAAATAAATAGTTGAAAAAATTCACAGCATTCACCATTATTTTCAAGGAGAAAAACAGTGAAAAAAAGGAAAAAACTCGCTCTATCCCTTGCAGCTCTTTTGCTGGCAGGTTCTTTGGCGGGATGTGCTAGCTGGATTGATCGTGGGGAATCCATGACAGCTGTTGGCTCAACGGCTCTTCAGCCCTTGGTCGAAGCAGTAGCAGATGAATTTGGCTCTATGCACGTTGGAAAAACAGTCAACGTCCAAGGTGGAGGATCTGGTACAGGTTTGTCTCAGGTTCAGTCTGGAGCCGTTGATGTAGGAAATTCAGACGTATTTGCCGAGGAAAAAGACGGTATCAACGCATCCGCTCTAGTGGACCATAAGGTTGCTGTAGCGGGCTTGGCAGTTATTGTGAACAAGGAAGTTGATGTTGAAAATCTGACAACTGAACAACTCCGTAGCATCTTCACAGGTCAAGTAACCAACTGGAAAGAGGTAGGTGGGAAAGACCTAGCCATTTCCATTATCAACCGCGCGGCAAGTTCTGGTTCGCGTGCAACCTTTGATAGTGTTGTCATGGATGGTCAATCTGCCGTGCAGAGTCAAGAACAGGATTCAAATGGGATGGTCAAAAACATTGTTTCCCAGACACCAGGAGCCATTTCTTACCTAGCCTTTGCCTATGTGGATGAATCGGTTAAACGCATGAAGTTGAATGGCTATGAGCCAATTGCAGAAAATGTTACAAGCAATAACTGGCCTTTATGGTCTTATGAACACATGTATACCCTAGGACAACCGAATGAATTGGTGGCAGAATTTCTCAACTTTGTCCTCTCAGATGAAGCGCAAAGTGGAATCGTTAAGGGAATGGGCTATATTTCTGTAAAGGAAATGAAGGTTGAAAAAGATGCTGTAGGAACGGTGACAGCACTAGAAGGGAGTCAATAATGAATCAAGAAGAATTAGCTAAAAAATTACTTTCTCCCTCAAAGAACTCTCGTCTAGAGAAACTAGGAAAAAGCTTGACCTTTGTCTGTCTGTCTTTGATTGTCATTATTGTGGCTATGATTTTGATTTTTGTAGCTCAAAAAGGCTTGTCGACCTTCTTTATCAATGGAGTTAATATCTTTGATTTCCTTTTTGGCCAAACTTGGAATCCTTCAGGTAAACAATTTGGTGCCCTTCCCATGATTTTGGGTTCCTTTATTGTCACAATCCTATCAGCTCTTATCGCAACTCCTTTTGCCATCGGTGCGGCAGTCTTTATGACGGAGGTCTCACCAAAAGGTGCTAGAATCTTGCAACCAGCCATTGAATTGCTAGTCGGGATTCCTTCCGTTGTGTATGGATTTATCGGTTTGCAGGTCGTAGTTCCCTTTGTCCGTAGTGTCTTTGGTGGAACTGGTTTTGGGATTTTGTCAGGGATTTTCGTTCTCTTTGTCATGATTTTACCGACGGTAACCTTTATGACAACGGACAGTTTGCGTGCGGTGCCTCGTCATTACCGCGAAGCTAGTTTGGCTATGGGGGCAACTCGTTGGCAAACTATCTGGCGCGTGACCTTGAAGGCGGCGCGTTCAGGGATTTTTACAGCAGTGGTATTTGGAATGGCGCGTGCCTTTGGTGAGGCCTTGGCCATTCAGATGGTGGTTGGAAACTCAGCCGTAGTCCCAACTTCATTGACAACACCTGCTGCGACCTTAACCTCTGTTTTGACCATGGGTATCGGAAATACCGTTATGGGAACAGTTGATAATAACGTTCTCTGGTCCTTGGCCTTAGTCTTGCTCTTGATGAGTTTGGCCTTCAACAGTGTGATTAAATTGATTACGAAAGAAAGAGGAAAGAAAAACTATGCACGCTAAGAAATTAGATAAAATTGCAACAGCTGTCCTCTACTCGATTGCAGGAATTATCGTTGCCATCTTGGCATCCTTGATTCTTTATATCTTGGTTCGTGGTTTGCCCCACATCTCTTGGTCTTTCTTGACTGGCAAATCCTCTTCTTACCAAGCAGGTGGAGGGATTGGAATTCAGCTCTATAATTCCTTCTTCCTTTTGGTCATTACCTTGATTATTTCTGTGCCCTTGTCTATGGGAGCTGGGATTTTCCTAGCTGAATACGCCAAAAAAGGTCCTGTGACCAATTTTGTCAGAACCTGTATTGAAATCTTGTCTTCACTGCCATCAGTGGTTGTAGGTCTCTTTGGTTACTTGATCTTTGTAGTTCAGTTTGAGTATGGATTTTCAATCATCTCAGGTGCCTTGGCCTTGACGGTCTTTAACCTGCCTCAGATGACGCGTAATGTTGAAGACAGCTTGAAACACGTTCACCATACGCAGCGTGAGGCTGGTCTGGCCCTTGGGATTTCTCGTTGGGAGACTGTGGTCCATGTGGTCATTCCAGAAGCTCTTCCAGGTATTGTGACTGGGGTTGTCTTGGCCTCTGGTCGTATCTTTGGTGAGGCTGCTGCTTTGATCTATACTGCAGGACAATCCGCTCCAGCTCTTGACTGGTCTAACTGGAATATTCTCAGTGTGACCAGCCCAATCTCTATCTTCCGTCAAGCAGAAACCTTGGCTGTCCACATCTGGAAAGTCAATAGTGAAGGTACTATTCCTGATGGAACTATCGTATCAGCAGGTTCTGCAGCCGTGCTCCTCATCTTTATCCTCATCTTTAACTTTGGAGCCCGTAAACTTGGAAGCTACCTACATAAGAAATTAACCGCTGCCTAAAGGAGAAGCCATGTCAAAATATAATTGGGATGAAAAGCATATCATCACCTTTCCTGAAGAGAAAGTGGCCCTCTCTACTAAGGATTTACATGTTTACTACGGTAAAAAAGAATCCATCAAGGGCATCGATATGCAATTTGAAAAAAATAAAATCACGGCCTTAATTGGCCCTTCTGGTTCAGGGAAATCAACCTACCTCCGCAGTCTCAACCGTATGAATGATACCATTGATATTGCCAAGGTAACAGGTCAAATCCTCTATCAAGGGATTGATGTCAACCGTCCAGAAATCAATGTTTATGAGATGCGTAAGCACATTGGAATGGTCTTCCAACGCCCAAATCCCTTTGCCAAGTCTATCTACCGCAACATTACTTTTGCTCATGAACGTGCAGGGGTTAAGGACAAGCAAGTCTTGGATGAAATTGTGGAAACCTCTCTTCGTCAGGCTGCCCTTTGGGACCAGGTCAAAGACGATTTGCACAAGTCGGCCTTGACCTTATCAGGTGGTCAGCAGCAACGTCTTTGTATCGCTCGTGCTATTTCTGTTAAACCAGATATTCTCTTGATGGATGAGCCAGCGTCTGCCTTGGATCCGATTGCGACAGCCCAGCTGGAAGAAACCATGTTGGAATTAAAGAAGGACTTTACCATCATTATCGTGACCCACAGTATGCAGCAGGCTGCGCGTGCTAGTGACTACACAGGATTTTTCTACTTGGGTGACTTGATCGAGTATGATAAGACGTCTAATATTTTCCAAAATGCGAAACTACAGTCAACCAATGACTACGTAACAGGACACTTTGGATAGAAAGGAAACAGTATGACAGAAGCGATTTTACAGGTTTCAGACCTGTCCGTTTACTACAATCAAAAGAAGGCCTTGAATAGTGTTTCCCTATCTTTCCAACCTAAGGAAATTACAGCCTTGATTGGTCCATCTGGATCAGGGAAGTCAACCCTCCTAAAGGCTATCAACCGCATGGGGGATCTCAATCCAGAGGTAACCACAACTGGTTCAGTGGTATACAACGGTCACAATATCTACAGTCCACGTACAGATACAGTTGAGTTGCGGAAGGAAATCGGCATGGTTTTCCAACAACCAAACCCCTTCCCTATGTCTATCTACGAAAATGTTGTTTACGGGCTTCGTATCAATGGAGTGAAGGATAAGCAGGTTCTGGATGAAGCGGTAGAAAAAGCCCTACAACGAGCTTCTATCTGGGACGAGGTCAAGGATCGCCTGCATGATTCAGCTATCGGGCTTTCAGGTGGACAACAACAACGTGTTTGTGTTGCCCGTGTCTTGGCAACCAGTCCTAAAATCATTCTCTTGGATGAACCAACTTCAGCCTTGGACCCTATCTCTGCTGGGAAGATTGAGGAAACCTTGTATGGCTTAAAAGATAAATACACCATGCTCTTGGTTACGCGTTCCATGCAACAAGCCTCTCGTATTTCTGACAAGACAGGATTTTTCCTAGATGGAGATTTGATTGAGTTTAACGATACCAAGAAGATGTTCCTAAACCCACAACACAAGGAAACAGAAGATTATATTTCAGGAAAATTTGGATAAGGAGATAAATGATGTTACGTTCTCAATTTGAAGAAGATTTAGAGAAATTGCACAACCAGTTCTACGCTATGGGACAAGAAGTGCTATCCCAAATCAATCGTACAGTGCGTGCCTTTGTTACGCATGACCGTGATTTGGCCAAGGAAGTCATCGAAGACGATGCAGAAGTAAACGAATACGAAGTGAAATTGGAAAAGAAATCATTTGAAATGATTGCTCTTCAACAACCCGTTTCTCAGGACTTGCGTACTGTTTTGACAGTCTTGAAGGCTGTATCTGACTTGGAACGTATGGGGGACCATGCCGTTTCCATTGCCAAGGCGGCAATTCGTATGAAAGGAGAGCAACGCATCCCAGCTGTTGAAGAAGAAATCAAGAGAATGGGTCGCGATGTCAAGAACTTCGTCGAAGCAGCCCTTGAACTCTATCTGAATGGTTCAGTGGACCATGCCTATGAAGTAGCAGCCATGGATGAAAAAATCAACCATTACTTTGATAGCATTCGTGACTTGGCTACAGAAGAAATCAAGAAAAATCCAGATGCCATCGTTACAGGCCGTGATTACTTCCAAGTAATTGCCTTCTTAGAACGTATTGGAGACTATGCTAAAAATATCTGTGAATGGGTTGTTTACTTTGAAACAGGTAAGATTGTCGAACTATAAAACAGGTTCAATCTGTATAAAAAGGAGCTTGAAATCAACAGACAGCTCCTTTTCTTGAATGAAAAAAATATTTTTAAGATAAAAATCCAAAAAACACTTGACAAGTAACTTGAATAGCGTTATAATTATACAAAATTAATAGAGAGGTTGTTTATTTATGAAATCAAAAAAATGGATATTTGTTTTATGTAGTTTTCTTGCCAGTTTCTTTTTAGTAGCTTGCAAGTCGGGTTCTAATGGTTCTCAGTCAGCTGTTGAAGCCATTAAGCAAAAGGGGAAATTAGTTGTGGCGACCAGTCCTGACTATGCACCTTTTGAATTTCAATCTTTAGTTGACGGAAAAAACCAGGTAGTCGGTGCGGATATTGATATGGCTCAAGCTATCGCTGATGAACTTGGGGTGAAGTTAGAAATTTCAAGCATGAGTTTTGACAACGTCTTGACCAGTCTTCAAACTGGTAAGGCTGATCTAGCAGTTGCAGGAATTAGCGCTACTGACGAGAGAAAAGAAGTCTTTGATTTTTCAATCCCTTACTATGAAAACAAGATTAGTTTCTTGGTTCGTAAGGCTGATGTAGAAAAATACAAGGATTTAACTAGCCTTGAAAGTGCTAATATTGCAGCCCAAAAAGGGACTGTTCCTGAATCAATGGTCAAGGAACAATTGCCAAAAGCTCAATTAACTTCCCTAACCAATATGGGGGAAGCTGTCAATGAATTACAGGCTGGAAAAGTAGATGCTGTTCATATGGATGAACCTGTTGCCCTTAGCTATGCTGCTAAAAACGCCGACTTAGCTGTCGCAACTGTCAGCTTGAAGATGAAGGACGGCGAAGCTAATGCAGTTGCCCTTAGAAAAAATAGTGCTGATTTGAAAGAAGTGGTGGACAAGGTTATCCAAAAACTCAAGGATGACGGTACCTACCAAAAATATCTTGAAAAGGCAGCAACCTTAACAGAAGTTGAAGAATAAGAAAAAGCAGAGTTGGAGATCATTCCAATTCTGCTTTTAAATAGTTTAAAACCTTTTCCAGATTGTCTAAGGACACCTTGGCAAATTGATAAGGACAGGCATCCAAGTAAGCCTCTTCAAAGAAGTCCAAGCCCAGCTGGCTGTGTTTGAGACTAGCGATTTTAGGATACTGTCTCAGGTCTAGCAGCAAACCATCGTGTAGGGGATAATGAGGAAGGGGACAAGGAGTGTTAGCTAGTCTTTCCTCGATTTGTTTTTGGTAAGCTTCCTGATTTGACAAGCGAGCTAGACGGTTTTTCTCAAACAATTGACTGTCAATATAGAGTGACAGGGCCTTTTGCATGATGAGGTTGCTGTCGTAATCTAGGATATTTTTGTAGGTTACAAAGGCTTCTTTGATAGCATTTGGAAGAATGAGTGCCGTAATCCTCAGGGCTGGAAAGAGGCTGGTTGAGAAGGACTTGATGTAAATGACCCGCTCCTCTGTATCCAGATAGTGGAAGGTCTGCCCCTTTTTAGAGTCCAAATCCCCCAGATAGTCGTCCTCTACGATATAGACACCATACTTGGAAGCTAAGTCAAGAATAGCCCGTTTGTCCTGTTCAGAATAGGAATGCCCCAGAGGATAGTGAAAACGAGGAATGGTATAGAAAAACTTGATCTTTCCTGTCTTGAAATGGACTTCCAGTTCCTCCAAGTCAATTCCATCAATGCCTCGTTCAATCGTTTGATAGTCCAGCCCCTGAGCAATCAAGAGGCGATTCATTCGATGGTAGGTCGGCTGTTCCACCAAGATTTCCTTGGCTTGGCTAGGAAAGGAAATTTGAGAGAGGATGAAAAGGGCTTGTTGGGTCCCAGAAGTCAGTACCAGTTGGTCAGCCTTGCAGTAGAGGGCTTGGTCAAAGAGGAGTTTATGAATGGATTGTCTTAAGTCTTCTAATCCTTCTTGGTTGTCATAGTAGTTGAAGAGGTAGTTCTCCCGTCCAATCAAGGTTTCATTGATACAGAGTCGGAAATCGTCATAGGCACTGGCATGTTCATCGGTAACCTCGATTTCTAGGTCTTGATGTTGTCCTTGTTCTAGAACATAATAGCCACTCTGGGGTTTGGCATAGAGGTATTGTTCGTGCCGTAATTCCAGCAGGGCTCGTTGAATGGTGTCCTTGCTACAGTGAAAGTCAAGGCTCAGTTGACGGATAGAAGGCAGGCGACTTCCCGTTGGAAAACGTCCAGACTCGATACCGTTTTTCAGATAGGAAACAACCTCTTGGTACTTGCTTAGTTTCTTCATTCCAGACCTCCCTTGATTTTGTTACATTGTACCCTTTTTTTTCTTTCTTGGCAATGTCTAGGGTGTTTCTCTCGTTCACATCTAGGGGCAAATGTGGTATACTTAGGAGTAAGATTTATAGAATAACAGACAAGAAAGTGAATGGATAAGAACGTGCAGGAACCAGTGAAATTATTTCAATACAATACTCTTGGAGCCTTGATGGCTGGCCTTTATGGTGGTACTATGACAGTAGGAGAATTGCTAGAACATGGTGACCTTGGTTTGGGAACCTTGGATTCCATTGATGGAGAATTGATTGTCTTAGATGGCAAGGCTTATCAGGCCAAAGGCTCAGGAGAGCAACCGGAAATTGTAGAAGTGTCACCAGATGCCCTTATTCCTTACGCAGCAGTAGTACCGCATCAGGCAGAAGTCATTTTCCGCCAGCGCTTTGAGATGACGGACAAGGAATTGGAAGAGCGAATTGAGTCTTATTATGATGGGGAAAATCTTTTCCGCTCTATCAAGATTCGTGGGGAATTTTCACATATGCATGTGCGCATGATTCCCAAGTCGACACCAGATACCAAGTTTGCTGATGTCGCAACCCATCAACCTGAATATAGTCGTGACAATGTGGCGGGAACCATCGTTGGTTTCTGGACGCCAGAGATTTTCCATGGGGTCAGTGTGGCAGGCTACCATCTCCACTTCATCTCAGATGACTTGACCTTCGGTGGGCATGTCATGGACTTTGTCATCAAGGAAGGCATTATCGAGGTGGGAGCTGTTGACCAGTTGGACCAACGTTTCCCAGTTCAAGACCGTCAATACTTGTTTGCTAAGTTCAATGTTGACGAGATGAAAAAAGATATTGAAAAGGCGGAATAGGAGAAGAAAATGACCATTCATATTATCATTACCATGTTGCTGTTACTGGCTTTCTTGATAGGAAGCATTTGGTATGCCAAAAAGAAATACCAGATCAATCTAGCTGTCTTGGGTTTGGGGGCTGTCGCCTTCTTTGTCTCTTCACAGATTTTGGAAAAACTGGTGCATATCTTGGTTTTGCATCCTCAAAAGGACGGCAGTATTGCCCTTTTGCAAGACCATCCGCTTGTCTATATCATCTATGGCCTAGCCATGGCAGCATTTTTTGAGGAAACTGCTCGACTTGTTTTCTTCAAATGGTTGGAGAAAAAGAGAAGTTTGGAAAAGGCAGACGCCTTGGCTTATGGACTGGGGCATGGTGGCTTGGAATTAATTTTCCTAGGCCTTACTAGTTTACTCAATCTCTACTTCGTGCTTTCGGCGGTTCAAACTCAGGATCCACAGGTCATGCAATTGCTGTCTGAAAATATGTTGAAAACTATTCAGTCTCTATCAGTCTGGCAGATTTATTTGCTTGGTTTTGAGCGAATCTTGGCCCTAGGTTTCCAATTACTCTTGACTGTTTGGGTTTACCAAGCTGTTCGCCAGAAGAAATGGATTTATCTCCTAGCAGCCTATGGCCTACATGCCTTCTTTGATCTGGCACCATCTCTAGTCCAAGTTGGCTGGTTGACAAATCCAGTCTTGGTTGAAGTTGTCTTAGCACTTGAACTTGTTCTGGTTGCCTATGGAACAAAGGCAATTTTTTGCAAAAAATCATAAAAAGGGGGAAACCTCTTTTTTGTTTAAAATAAGCCTAAGATTTTTTTAGGGTCGTCAAATGGTCTTAAAAATGGTATAATGGAATGAATTTTGTAAAAGGAAGAGTGACATGTCTGTAAGAGAAAAAATGCTTGAAATCCTAGAAGGAATTGATATCCGTTTTAAGGAACCCTTGCATAGCTATAGTTATACAAAAGTAGGTGGAGAGGCCGATTATTTGGTCTTTCCACGAAATCGTTTTGAGTTGGCGCGTGTTGTTAAATTTGCCAATCAAGAAAATATTCCTTGGATGGTTCTTGGAAATGCCAGCAACATCATCGTTCGTGATGGTGGGATTCGTGGATTTGTCATCTTGTGTGACAAGCTCAATAACGTTTCCGTTGATGGCTATACCATTGAAGCAGAAGCTGGTGCTAACTTGATTGAAACAACTCGCATTGCCCTTCGTCATAGTTTGACGGGTTTCGAGTTTGCTTGTGGCATTCCTGGAAGCGTTGGTGGTGCTGTCTTTATGAATGCGGGTGCCTATGGTGGCGAGATTGCCCACATCTTGCAGTCTTGTAAGGTCTTGACCAAGGATGGAGAAATCGAGACCCTGTCTGTCAAGGATTTGGCTTTTGGTTACCGCCATTCAGCCATTCAGGAGTCTGGTGCAGTTGTCTTGTCAGCTAAATTTGCCCTAGCCCCAGGAACCCATCAGGTTATCAAGCAGGAAATGGACCGCTTGACGCACCTACGTGAACTCAAGCAACCTTTGGAATATCCATCTTGTGGTTCGGTATTTAAGCGTCCTGTTGGGCATTTTGCAGGTCAGTTAATTTCAGAAGCTGGTTTGAAAGGCTATCGTATCGGTGGCGTAGAAGTGTCTGAAAAGCACGCAGGATTTATGATCAATGTCGCAGATGGAACGGCCAAAGACTACGAGGACTTGATTGAGTCTGTTATCGAAAAAGTCAAGGAACACTCAGGTATCACGCTTGAAAGAGAAGTCCGTATTTTAGGTGAAAGCAAGTAGGAAGCTGTAGTTGAAAAGCTGCTGCTATGTCATGGAAAGGGGGTGAAAGCCTATCGTTAGTGCAGAAGAATGTAGGCAGTTTAATCTCCTACACGAGGTAGTGGCGGCCTGACAGAGCCCTGATCTGTTAATCTATGAAAAAGAAGGAATAAATGACAATTGAAAAAACCAATTATTGAATTCAAAAACGTCTCAAAAGTTTTTGAAGACAGCAACACCAAGGTTCTCAAAGACATCAACTTTGAGTTGGAAGAAGGGAAGTTCTATACTCTTCTAGGCGCGTCTGGTTCAGGGAAATCAACTATCCTTAACATCATTGCAGGTTTACTGGATGCGACGACAGGAGATATTTTGCTGGATGGTGTCCGTATCAATGACATCCCAACCAACAAGCGAGACGTCCATACGGTCTTCCAATCCTATGCCTTGTTTCCACATATGAATGTGTTTGAAAATGTTGCCTTTCCACTTCGCTTGCGTAAAATTGACAAGAAAGAAATCGAGAAACGCGTAGCGGAAGTTCTCAAGATGGTTCAGTTGGAAGGTTACGAAAAACGTTCCATTCGTAAACTTTCTGGAGGACAACGTCAGCGTGTGGCTATTGCCCGTGCCATCATCAACCAACCTCGTGTGGTCTTGTTGGACGAGCCCCTGTCAGCGCTGGACTTGAAATTAAGAACAGACATGCAGTACGAGCTCCGTGAATTGCAACAACGATTGGGCATTACCTTTGTCTTTGTCACTCACGATCAGGAAGAAGCGCTGGCCATGAGTGACTGGATTTTCGTTATGAATGATGGCGAGATTGTCCAGTCTGGAACACCTGTGGACATCTACGATGAGCCAATCAACCACTTTGTTGCCACCTTTATCGGTGAGTCAAATATCTTGCCAGGAACCATGATTGAGGACTACTTGGTTGAGTTTAACGGCAAACGCTTTGAAGCGGTCGATGGTGGGATGAAGCCAAATGAGCCTGTCGAGGTTGTCATTCGTCCAGAGGACTTGCGTATTACCCTTCCTGAAGAAGGCAAGCTCCAAGTTAAGGTCGATACCCAGCTCTTCCGTGGGGTGCACTATGAAATTATCGCCTATGACGAACTTGGAAATGAATGGATGATCCACTCAACCCGTAAGGCCATCGTGGGTGAGGAAATCGGTCTGGATTTTGAACCAGAAGACATCCACATCATGCGTCTCAATGAAACAGAAGAAGAGTTCGATGCCCGTATCGAAGAATATGTGGAAATCGAAGAGCAAGAAGCAGGTCTGATCAATGCAATCGAGGAGGAAAGAGATGAAGAAAACAAGCTCTAAACTCTTTGTAGTGCCCTACATGCTTTGGATTGCACTCTTTGTCCTTGCGCCCTTGGTCTTGATTTTCGGTCAATCCTTTTTTAATATTGAAGGACAATTCAGTTTAGAAAACTATAAATCTTACTTTGCGTCACAAAACTTGACCTACCTAAAAATGAGTTTCAACTCTGTACTCTATGCAGGGATTGTGACCTTTGTAACCCTGCTTATCAGCTATCCGACAGCCCTCTTTTTGACTCGTCTCAAGCATCGTCAACTCTGGCTCATGCTGATTATCCTGCCTACCTGGATCAATTTGCTCCTTAAAGCCTATGCTTTTATCGGGATTTTTGGTCAGAATGGCTCTATTAACCAATTCTTGGAATTTATCGGAATTGGTTCGCAACAGTTGCTCTTTACCGATTTCTCCTTTATCTTTGTCGCTAGCTACATCGAGCTTCCCTTTATGATTTTGCCGATTTTCAATGTCTTGGATGATATGGATAACAACCTCATCAATGCCAGCTATGACCTAGGTGCGACCAAGTGGGAGACTTTCCGTCATGTCATCTTTCCTCTGTCTATGAACGGCGTGCGAAGTGGAGTTCAGTCTGTCTTTATCCCCAGCTTGAGTCTCTTCATGCTGACCCGTTTGATTGGTGGGAACCGTGTTATTACGCTGGGAACGGCTATTGAACAGAATTTCCTAACCAATGACAACTACGGTATGGGTTCAACCATCGGTGTGATTCTCATCCTGACCATGTTCATCACTATGTGGGTGACCAAGGAAAGGAGAGAACGATGAAAAAATTTGCCAACCTTTATCTGGGACTGGTCTTTCTTGTCCTCTACCTGCCTATCTTTTACCTGATTGGTTATGCCTTTAATGCAGGCAACGACATGAACAGCTTTACAGGCTTTAGCTTGAGCCATTTTAAAACTATGTTTAGTGATGGTCGTCTTATGTTGATTGTGACTCAGACATTTTTCTTGGCCTTCCTATCAGCCTTGATTGCGACTGTTATCGGGACTTTTGGTGCCATTTACATCTACCAGTCTCGTAAGAAATACCAAGAAGCCTTTCTTTCACTCAATAATATCCTCATGGTTGCGCCTGATGTTATGATTGGTGCCAGCTTCTTGATTCTCTTTACCCAACTCAAGTTTTCACTTGGCTTTTTGACTGTTCTATCTAGTCATGTGGCCTTCTCCATTCCTATCGTGGTCTTGATGGTTTTGCCTCGTCTCAAGGAAATGAACGGTGACATGATTCATGCGGCCTATGACCTTGGTGCTAGTCAATTTCAGATGTTCAAGGAAATCATGCTTCCTTATCTGACTCCGTCTATCATTGCAGGTTATTTCATGGCTTTCACCTATTCTCTAGATGATTTTGCCGTGACCTTCTTCGTAACGGGAAATGGCTTTTCAACCCTGTCAGTCGAGATTTACTCTCGTGCTCGCAAGGGGATTTCGCTAGAAATCAATGCCCTGTCTGCCCTTGTCTTTCTCTTTAGTATTATCCTAGTTGTTGGATATTACTTTATCTCACGTGAGAAGGAGGAGCAAGCATGAAAAAACTCTATTCATTTTTAGCAGGAATTGTAGCCATTATCCTGGTCTTGTGGGGAATTGCGACGCATTTAGATAGTAAAATCAATAGCCGGGATAGTCAAAAACTGGTTATCTACAACTGGGGAGACTATATCGATCCAGAACTCTTGGAGCAATTTACTGAAGAGACAGGAATCCAAGTCCAGTATGAGACTTTTGACTCCAACGAAGCCATGTATACCAAAATCAAGCAGGGTGGAACGACCTACGATATTGCCATTCCTAGTGAATACATGATTAACAAGATGAAGGACGAAGACCTCTTGGTACCGCTTGACTATTCAAAACTTGAAGGTCTTGAAAATATCGGACCAGAGTTCCTCAACCAGTCCTTTGACCCAGGCAATAAATTCTCCATCCCTTACTTCTGGGGAACCTTGGGAATTGTTTACAATGAAACCATGGTAGAGGAAGCGCCTGAGCATTGGGATGACCTCTGGAAACCAGAGTATAAGAACTCTATCATGCTCTTTGATGGGGCGCGTGAGGTACTGGGACTAGGACTCAACTCGCTAGGCTACAGCCTCAACTCCAAGGATACCCAGCAGTTGGAAGAGACAGTGGATAAGCTCTACAAGCTGACTCCAAATATCAAGGCTATTGTGGCGGATGAGATGAAGGGCTATATGATTCAGAACAACGCTGCTATCGGTGTGACCTTCTCTGGTGAAGCCAGCCAAATGTTAGAAAAAAATGAAAACCTACGCTATGTGGTACCGACAGAAGCCAGCAACCTTTGGTTCGACAATATGGTCATTCCCAAAACAGTTAAAAACCAAGACGCAGCCTATGCCTTTATTAACTTTATGTTGAAACCTGAAAATGCTCTCAAAAATGCAGAGTATGTCGGCTATTCAACACCAAACCTACCAGCTAAGGAATTACTCCCAGAGGAGAAAAAAGAAGACAAGGCCTTCTATCCAGATGCTGAAACTATGAAACACCTAGAAGTTTATGAGAAATTTGACCATAAATGGACAGGAAAATATAGCGACCTCTTCCTACAGTTTAAAATGTATCGGAAGTAGGAGTTAGATGTAATAAAACGAATCAGTCAAGCTGGTTCGTTTTTTTCCTAACTAATAAGCAGCTTTTTGATTTTGCTTGACAAATTGTTAAGAATCTAATATAATAAGATTCGTAGAAGAAAACTATCGCTTTTAGCGTAGCCAAAGAATTACTGGTCGGTCTGTTTTGGTCAGTAGTTCGTAGATAGGCTTATTTGGGTTTTATATATTTTCCGCAAGCAGATGAATAAATATATCGTAGGAAGAGGTGTAAATAGCCTCTTTATTTTTTTGAGAAAAGGTACAGTATGTTAAGAAATTTAATTCTTAGTTACAGAACGTTGATGGATACTCAATACAAATTTACTATCACTCAGACCGTCTCCAAACAGACTATAGAAAAATATATTGAGTTAAGCTTCACGGAACCAAATTTTCATCATCTTATAGGTTTGCACAAACTAAAAGGAATAGATAAAGTTAAGTGCTTCAATGGTAATGGGGCTCAGAGGATATATAACCAAATTTTGGGGAATCATATCACTTTTTATGATTTAGATAAAGATACATCTCAACATAAGGCTGCATTTTTATCTAGAGCAACTTCTCTGAATTTAATTTATACGATGCTAGAAAATATAAGTGTTAATTTAAAGGGATTGTATTATTTTGACCCAAATAAAATTGGGTCGAAGATTAAAGCAAAGTATTTATTGCATTTTCAACATAGAGATAAAGAATTTTATTTTTTGTTTGATAAATATGATAAGAAGGTTAAGAACACTGATATTTGCTATCCTGTTTCAGTTTTTAGAAGAAAAATACAGGCTGAGTTGCCAGAAGGGCGTAGTGCAAAACACTATGAAATGAACCAAACCCCCATTAAGCTATTGAAGGTTGAAAAAATACAGGGGGCTAGAATTGTTACATTATACGACAGATAGTTCATTTGGTTTAGAGAGCTATTTTGAGTATGACAGGTATATCAGATATCTGAGATGTAGGTCCGTTAGGGGCACCAGCTAACTGTGAAGCCAATAGCAATCCTAAGCATGACGCTGGAAATAAGAATCATTTCCAGTTGACGCAAGCTTAAAAAAACGATATAATAAGAAGGTTGAGAATTGATTTTCACTTGTCTTAGTCCAGAGAAATGGCGGTGCTGCGAGCCATCTAAGCTAGAAAGTCATGCTACTCAATCATACAATTGCATAAGAACAAGAGAATGACAAGTTCATTGAATGAAGGTGGTACCGCGGTTTTTCGCCCTTCGTGATATGAGCTTGTCTTTTGGTTTTTGGAGGTGTTGATGAAAACATTTCTTGTCAAACAAAAGTTTCGTCTTGGAGGCGAACGCTTCGCTATCAAGGATGACAGAGGAGAAATCACCTATCAGGTGGAGGGATCATTCTTTAAGATTCCCAAAACCTTTACCATCTATGATGCTAATGGTGAACAGGTTAGTCAGATCAGTAAAGAAATCTTGACCTTGCTTCCTCGATTTGAAATTCAGCTTCGGGATGGCTCGAGTTTTGTCATTCGCAAGAAGTTGACCTTCTGGCGAGATAAGTATGAGTTTGATAATTTGGGTCTTCGTATCGAGGGCAATATCTGGGATTTGAATTTCAAATTGCTGGATGATCGCGATCAGCTGATTGCGGAAATTAAGAAGGAACTCTTCCATCTGACCTCTACCTATACCGTAACGGTTCTTGAGGACGCTTATGCAGACCTAGTCATTTCCCTCTGTGTTGCGATTGACTATGTGGAAATGCTGGAAAGCCAATCACATTAAACAAGTAAATAAGGAGACAATATGAAACAACTATCTAGTGCACAAGTACGCCAAATGTGGCTTGATTTCTGGGCGACCAAAGGTCACTCAGTAGAACCATCAGTAAGTTTGGTTCCTGTAAATGACCCAACTCTTTTGTGGATCAACTCTGGGGTAGCAACCCTTAAGAAATATTTTGACGGGACCATTATCCCTGAAAATCCACGTATTACCAATGCCCAAAAGGCTATTCGTACTAACGATATCGAAAACGTAGGGAAGACTGCGCGTCACCATACCATGTTTGAAATGTTGGGGAACTTCTCTATCGGTGATTACTTCCGTGACGAAGCGATCACTTGGGCTTATGAGCTTTTGACAAGCCCTGAGTGGTTTGATTTCCCTGCTGAAAAACTTTACATGACCTACTATCCAGATGATAAAGATTCTTACAACCGCTGGATTGAGGTAGGAGTGGATCCAAGTCACTTGATTCCAATCGAGGATAACTTCTGGGAAATCGGTGCAGGACCTTCTGGACCAGATACAGAAATCTTCTTTGACCGTGGAGAAGCATTTGACCCAGAAAATATCGGTCTGCGTCTTCTTGCAGAAGATATCGAAAACGACCGTTATATCGAAATCTGGAACATCGTTTTGTCACAATTTAATGCGGATCCTGCTGTTCCTCGTAGCGAGTATAAGGAATTACCACACAAGAACATTGATACGGGAGCTGGTTTGGAGCGTTTGGTGGCTGTTATCCAAGGGGCTAAGACCAACTTCGAAACAGACCTCTTCATGCCAATCATTCGTGAAGTGGAGAAATTGTCTGGTAAGGTCTATGACCAAGATGGCGACAACATGAGCTTTAAGGTTATCGCTGACCACATCCGTTCCCTTTCATTTGCCATCGGTGATGGTGCCCTTCCAGGAAATGAAGGTCGTGGTTACGTCCTTCGTCGTCTTCTCCGTCGTGCTTCTATGCATGGTCAAAAATTGGGTATCAACGAGCCTTTCCTTTACAAACTCGTTCCAACCGTTGGAAAAATCATGGAAAGCTACTACCCAGAAGTGCTTGAAAAACGTGACTTTATCGAAAAAATCGTTAAGAGTGAAGAAGAATCATTTGCTCGTACCCTTCACTCAGGTCAACACTTTGCCCAAGGCATTGTGGCAGACTTGAAAGAAAAAGGTCAATCTGTCATCGCTGGTTCAGATGTCTTCAAACTTTATGACACTTATGGATTCCCAGTTGAACTGACTGAAGAAATCGCTGAAGAAGCTGGTATGACTGTGGACCGTGAAGGATTTGAAGCAGCCATGAAAGAACAGCAAGAACGCGCGCGTGCGTCAGCTGTCAAGGGTGGTTCAATGGGCATGCAAAACGAAACCCTTCAAAACATCACAGTGGAAAGTGTCTTCAACTACAATGCTAGCCAATTATCTTCTAAATTGGTGGCTATCGTGGCTGACAATGCAGAAGTAGAAGCTGTATCAGAAGGAACTGCCTCTCTGATCTTTGCAGAGACTCCATTCTACGCTGAAATGGGTGGACAAGTAGCTGACCACGGTCAAATCTTGGATGAGGCTGGTTCAGTTGTGGCTACTGTGACAAATGTTCAAAAAGCTCCGAATGGACAAGCCCTTCACACTGTTGATGTTCTTGCACCGCTTGCTTTGAACCAAGAATATACCTTGGCAATTGATACAAATCGTCGTCACCGTGTTATGAAAAACCACACTGCGACTCACTTGCTTCACGCTGCTCTTCACAACATTCTTGGAAACCATGCGACACAAGCAGGATCTCTTAACGAAGTTGAATTCCTTCGCTTTGACTTTACCCACTTCCAAGCAGTAACTGCTGAAGAATTGCGTGCGATTGAGCAGCAAGTCAACGAAAAAATCTGGGAAGCTCTTGAAGTGAAGACAGTTGAAACGGATATTGACACTGCCAAAGAAATGGGAGCTATGGCCCTCTTTGGTGAGAAATACGGCAAGGAAGTCCGTGTCGTGACTATCGGTGACTACTCTATCGAGCTTTGTGGTGGTACTCACGTTGGCAACACTTCTGAAATTGGTCTCTTCAAGATTGTCAAAGAAGAAGGGATCGGATCAGGAACTCGCCGTATCTTGGCTGTAACTGGTAAGGAAGCCTTTGAAGCCTACCGTGAACAAGAAGACGCTCTTAAAGCCGTCGCAGCAACCTTGAAAGCACCTCAAGTCAAGGAAGTGCCTCATAAAGTAGAAGGACTTCAAGAACAACTTCGTCAATTGCAAAAAGAAAATGCTGAGTTGAAGGAAAAAGCCGCAGCTGCAGCCGCAGGAGACATCTTCAAGGATGTTAAGGAAGTCAACGGTCACCGTTACATTGCTAGCCAAGTTTCTGTATCAGATGCAGGTGCTCTTCGTACCTTTGCGGACAACTGGAAACAAAAAGACTACTCTGATCTTCTTGTCCTAGTTGCCGCTATCGGTGACAAAGTCAATGTCCTTGTAGCAAGCAAGACAAAAGACCTTCATGCAGGAAACCTTGTCAAAGAATTGGCACCAATCGTCGATGGACGTGGTGGTGGTAAACCAGACATGGCCATGGCAGGAGGAAGCAACCAAGCTAAAATCCAAGAATTGTTGGATGCAGTAGCAGGTAAATTGTAATCAAGTAATACTCTCCGAAAATCTCTTCAAACAATGTCAGCTTCACCTTGCCGTACTCAAGTACAGCCTGCGGCTAGCTTCCTAGTTTGCTTTTTGATTTTCATTGAGTATAAAGATCTATCCATTTGGGTAGGTCTTTTTTGTGAATAGAAAAAAGCCAAATCCGATTGGATCTGACTTAATAATCATTGGCAATTAGATTGTATTGGCTGCCCAGACACTTACCGAAGCAGCTGAGACTGGGAATTGTCCATAACCTTCCTCATCAATTGTAACTTGACCTTGGTGGTTTCCAAGTAAATCTACAAAGGTTTGGTTAACCCATTCTTGGCCGACAAACATTGATTTGCTGTTTTCTTGGTCATTTGAAATCAAGACTGCGATTGGGGATTGATTTTCAGCACCTGAACGTACCCAACCGATACAGTTAGCGTGGTCAAAGTAGTTTGTTTGTTCTCCATAGGCCAAATCTTTTCGGATGGTTAGGAGGCGGTCAAGGACTTCTTTGAAATCTTCTTGAGCATATTGCCCTGAAATCCCATAGTAGTCGCCGTAAAAGACACATGGAAGGCCATTTTGGCGTAATAGAATGAGGGCATAGGCTGCTGGCTTGAACCATTCTTCAACGGTAGACTCAAGAGCCTGACCTCGTTGTGTATCGTGGTTATCGACAAAGGTTACAGCCTTGTCAGGCTTGAGTTCCACCAAGCTATCTGTGAAAATGCCACGAAGGTCATAGTTGGAACCTGCTCGGCTAGCATCAAAGAGATTCTGATGGAGACGAACATCGACAAGGTCAAAGCGTTCTTCCGTTTTTTCAAGATAGTCCAGATTGGCTTCCTTGTCTGGATTCCAAAATTCACCAAAAACATAGAAATCCTCACCGTATTTTTCCTTCATATCGCGGATGAAATTGCTCATGAAGAAAGAGTCAATGTGCTTAACGGCATCCAAGCGGAAACCAGCTACACCAGTCGTTTCCATGAACCAATCAGCCCAGTCATAGATATTTTGGATGACTTCAGGATGTTTAAAATCTAGGTCGGCATACATGAGGTAGTCGTAGTTACCGTTTTCGTTATCGACCAATTCCTCATTTGCCCAGCCCTTATTATCCCCTTGAATCAGATAAATCCCAGACTTACGGCGTTTGGCATCGTAGTCTGTACCTGTGAAGTGGTACCAATGCCAGTGGAAGTCATTGTAGGTATCTTGGCGACCATCGAAGGTAAAGCTAGTCCAGCCATTGATGGTGAAGGGGTCTCCAAGTTCAACCGTACGGTCTACAGGGTCCACTTCGATGACCTGAAAGGCTTCCATGTGATCGGCAGCAGCCTTATGGTTGAGAACTACATCGGCCATAGGTTGAATTCCCTGTGCTTTAAGGGCTTGAATGGCTTGAAGATAGTCTTCTTTGAAACCATACTTGGTGCGGACAGTCCCTTTTTGGTTGAACTCTCCTAAGTCAAATAAATCATAGACCCCATAACCTACATCTTTTTCATTGGTTGCCTTAAAAGCTGGTGGCATCCAGACGTGGCTAATCCCCAGATGAGCTAGGTGTGGAGCATCTTCAGCCAGATGCGTCCAGTGCTGACCGTCATGGGGCAGATACCATTCAAAGTATTGCATGAGTGTTTGATTTTGCATGATGTTTCCTCTTACTTGTGAATCTTGTTCTTTATTCTATCATAAAGTATCTCTTGGCGCAAACGTTTGCGTAAGATAGAAGGAAACTATTGTATCTACTTAAAATAAAGTATTGATTTTTTTGTATCAAAGTGCTAGTATAATAGTATGTAATATAGATAAAGATAGGAGTCATCCCATGATTGAATTTCAAAATGTTAGTAAGTTGTATGGTGATAAAGAGGCCTTGAACAATCTCAATTTGCAGATTGAAAATGGGGAGATTATGGGCTTGATTGGCCATAATGGTGCTGGGAAATCGACCACCATAAAATCCTTAGTCAGTATCATTTCGCCCAGCAGTGGTCGTATTTTGGTAGATGGTCAGGAGTTATCGGAAAATCGCTTGGCTATCAAACGAAAGATTGGCTACGTAGCAGACTCGCCTGACTTATTTTTACGCTTAACGGCCAATGAATTTTGGGAATTACTTGCCTCATCCTATGATCTGACTAGCTCTGACTTGGAGGCTAGTCTAGCTAGGCTATTGAGTGTTTTTGATTTTGCTGAAAATCGTTATCAGGTTATTGAAACCCTTTCTCATGGAATGCGTCAGAAAGTTTTTGTCATCGGAGCACTCTTGTCTGATCCCGATATTTGGGTTTTGGACGAACCCTTGACTGGTTTGGATCCCCAGGCTGCCTTTGATTTGAAGCAGATGATGAAGGAGCATGCGCAAAAAGGCAAGACAGTCTTGTTTTCAACCCATGTCCTAGAGGTAGCTGAGCAAGTCTGTAATCGGATTGCCATTTTGAAAAAGGGGCATCTGATTTATTGTGGTAGTGTAGAGGACTTGAGAAAAGACCATCCAGACCAGTCTTTGGAAAGTATCTACCTTAGCCTTGCTGGTAGAAAAGAGGAGGTTGCAGATGCGTCTCAAGGTCATTAAAAAATTAGTTGATATCAATATCCTCTATTCATCTCAAGAAGCTAATCTGGCTAACCTACGAAAGAAGCAGGCTAAGAATCCTGGGAAAAAAGTAAATGTTTCCGCTAGAGTCCTAAGTTCTTACATTTTTTCCAGTCTCTTGATGCTTTTCATGTTTATAAATATAGCCTTTCGTTTTCCTTTTGAGGAAATGCCAAGTTTTTTTAGTAGCATGGTTGCTGTTTTACTGGTGCTTGCCTTTTCAACTTCTTTCACTGCATTTTACAATGTCTTTTATGAGAGTAAGGATTTGGTATCGTATAGGCCCTATGCCTTTAAAGAATCAGAGATTATAATCGCTAAAGGTTTGTCTGTCCTCTTGCCAGCTCTAGCTGGAATTGTACCAATTCTAGCTTATTTTCTGGTTCTCTACATTAGGCTAGCTCCTTCTCTTTGGCTGGGCTTGCCTTTGATGCTGCTGTCCTTGACCTTATTATTTGTCTCTGTTACTTTAGTGATGGTAGTGGCAGTACATTTCTTGGCTCAGACTACGGTCTTCAGAAAGTATCAGTCTATTTTTGCCAATGTGATGATTGGGATAGGAGTTCTCATACCTTTAATATTTGTCCTCTTTCTACAGTCGACTTTTGGAAGTATTGTTGACAAAGTTAGAGACATTCCATTTCTCCTTTATCCTCTTCATATCTTTTACAAAATAGCAGTGGACCCTTTTTCGACTGAAGCCATACTGGGTCTGCTAGCTTGGATAGGACTAACTCTCTTCCTGCTTTATCTGACCAAAAAGAAGGTCCTTCCTCGTTTTTATGACGTTATCCTGCTTAATAGTGAGGAGAAGGTCAAAAAAGAACGTCGCAGCAAGGAGAGAATTTCAACTACTAAAAAGGGATTTTTCCGCATGGTTTTACGCTACCACCTCACCCTCTTGGGACAGGGGACTGGCGTGGTTACAGTGCTTTTTACAAGTGCTTTCCTTCCTTATCTCATGATGATCGGTCTGATTTCCAAAATCCGAGATTCTCAGATAGTTCCAGACATTCATCCTCCATACTGGTTACCCTTGTTTTTTGTAGGAGTGTTTATAGCAGTTGTCAATAACAATATCACCAGCCTGCATTCAATTGCCTTGTCCTTGGAGAGGGAAAATGTTGATTTTCTGAAGAGTTTACCCTTTGACTTTGCTCGTTATGTGAAAGTGAAATTTTGGATTATATTTGCTGTCCAGTCCTTTTTACCAGTTCTGACTTTACTTGGCCTTTCTCTATATCTAGGCTTGCCCATCCTTTCGATGATTTACCTTCTTGTGGCATGGATCCTTGCCAGTGTCATCCTTTCTTGCCACCATTACCTTAAGGACGTGAAAAATCTGTCAACCAATTGGAGTAACATTACGGACCTGGTGAACCGTTCAAATCGTATAGTCGCAATTGTTTTGATTTTTATTTATAGTGCAATCTTAATGGCCCTTGTAATAGGGAGCTTATTCTTGGTTCGGTCTCTCGCCCCTGTCCTTGCCATCAGCTTGGGAGTAGGAGTTCTTATCCTCTTGCTTGCTCTTGCTATTTTTGGCTATCATTACTACCTGTCACGCATATTGACAGAAATAGAAAAAAGATGAGATAGTTGGTCGCTTGCTTGATAAATTCAATTCGACAAACGCTTTTATAGTTTGTTAGAATGTAGTTGTAAAT
>NZ_JBBJZX010000010.1:0-38971 GCF_038148935.1 Streptococcus pseudopneumoniae
GTGCCTTTCCTCTTACTCGCTGCTTGTGTGATTATTTTTGGTAAGCTACTGCTTGTTTGATAAAGTCCTGAATCGGCTCTCCTTGGTGGAGAGCTTTTACAATTTTTGAACCAACGATAACGCCATCTGACACCGCATTAAAGCGTTCTACATCTTCTTGACTAGACACACCAAAACCTGTCAAGACTGGGATGTCAGCTACTTGATGCAATTGCGCCAAGTGCTTATCCAAGTCTGCACGGTAATTGCCTGACTTCCCTGTCACCCCATTGATGGCAACGGCATAGACAAAACCTTCTGCTCCCTTGATCAACTCTTTTTGACGCTCAATTCCTGTCGTCAAACTAACTAGAGGAATCAAGGCGATGTCTGTATCTGCCAAAAATGGTTCTACAAAGTTGGCATGCTCATGAGGCAGGTCTGGAATAATCAAGCCCTTAACCGCTGTATCTGCCAAATCTTTGACAAAATTCTCCACACCGTACTGAAAGAGGGGGTTGAAGTAGGTCATGATGACAAGTGGAACCTCTGTTTGAATGGTTTTCAAGGTTTCAACCAAAGCCTGGGTAGAGGTCCCGTGGGCTAAACTGCGCAAGCCAGCTTCTTCGATAACAGGTCCATCTGCGACAGGATCTGAAAAGGGAATACCCACTTCAATAGCCGAAACACCCAAATCTTCTAAAAAGTGGATTGTTTCAGCTAGACCATCCAAACCTTTCTCATGGTCTCCAGCCATGATATAGGGAACGAAAATTCCTTTTCCAGTTGCTTTAATAGCATTTAATTTTTCTGTTAGTGTCTTAGGCATGAGCTTCTCCCTTCTTTGCTGCATCTGCTTCCAAGCGGTCTTTGACTTGAACCACATCCTTGTCCCCACGACCTGATAGGCAGACAATCATGGATTTGTCTGGTCCAAGTTCTTTGGCCAATTTCACTGCAAAAGCGATAGCATGGCTAGATTCCAAGGCTGGGATAATCCCTTCCACACGAGACAAGAGTTGGAATCCTTCCAAAGCTTCTTCGTCTGTCACAGGGACATAGCTGGCACGTTTGATATCGTGGTAGTGAGAATGTTCTGGACCGATACCAGGATAGTCCAATCCTGCTGAGATAGAGAAGGCTTCAAGAATTTGACCATGGGCATCTTGGAGCACATCCATGAGGGAACCGTGAAGGACACCCGGACGACCCTTAGTCAAAGTCGCTGCGTGATGCTCTGTATCCACACCAAGTCCTGCTGCTTCAGCCCCATACATAGCTACTGACTCATCTTCTACAAAGGGATGGAAGAGACCGATGGCATTTGAACCACCACCAACACAGGCTACTAGGGCATCTGGTAAATCTTGACCTGTTAAGTCACGGTACTGTTGTTTAGCTTCTCTACCGATGACACTTTGGAAGTCACGAACGATTTCTGGGAATGGATGAGGCCCCAAGGCAGAACCAAGGATATAGTGGGTATCATCGATATTAGCTACCCATGAACGAAGAGCTGCATTGACCGCATCCTTGAGCACGCGCGAACCGTCTGTCACTGCCTCAACCTTGGCTCCCAAAAGCTCCATACGGAACACATTGAGGGCTTGGCGTTTGACATCTTCCTCACCCATATAGATAGTACATTCCATGTTAAAGAGGGCTGCAGCAGTTGCAGTTGCTACACCGTGCTGACCAGCACCTGTTTCAGCAATAATTTTCTTTTTACCCATGCGTTTGGCAAGCAAAACTTGTCCTAAGGCATTGTTAATCTTGTGGGCCCCTGTATGGTTGAGGTCTTCACGTTTGAGATAAATCTTGGCTCCGCCAATATGCTGGGTCAAGTTTTTTGCGTAGTAAAGAGGAGTTTCACGCCCCACATACTGGCGTAAGAGTTGGTTTAATTCCTCTTGGAAACTTGGGTCTGCCTGACTTTCACGGTAGGCCTTCTCCAACTCTAAAACTGCTGTCATCAATGTTTCTGGGACGAAACGTCCACCGAATTTTCCGTAAAATCCATCTTTATTTGGTTCTTGATATGCCATTCTTTACCCTCTCTATAAATCTTCTAATCTTTTCATGATCTTTTTGTCCGTCTGTCTCCACTCCGCTTGATACATCTACTGCATAGGGAGTAAAGTGTTGAATTGCTTGTACTACATTGTCTTCCTTAAGCCCACCTGCGATAAAGAAGGGCTGAGTTAGTCCAATCGTATCCAGTTGAGCCCAGTCAAAGGTCTGGCCACTCCCAGCCACAGGGGCATCAAAGAGTAGATAGTCTGCCTGAGAATTGGGCGCATGACCATTTCCATCCACCTGCACCGCCTGAATGCTGGCACAAGGCAAATTCTCAAATAAATCATCTGCCACCTGACCGTGAACTTGAACCAAGTCCAAGCCAACTTTGTCAATGACTTCTAGCAGTTCTGCACGACTTGGTGAAACAAATACACCAACCTTTTTGACATCTGTAGGAATAATCTTTGCCAGCTCAGCAGCCTGATCCAAGGTCACCTGTCTTTTACTAGGTGCGAAGACAAAACCGATGTAGTCGGCTCCTGCTGAAACGGCTGTTTCCACTGCTTCTTTGGTCGATAATCCGCAAATTTTAACCTTTGTCAATCTGCAACTCCTTGATTCTCTGGGCTACATCTTCTGCCTGCATAAGGGCTGTCCCAACTAAAATTCCGTTAAAATATGGTGCTACTCGTTCCGCATCCTGCCCTGTGAAAATAGCCGATTCAGAAATGTACAAGCAATCATCTTTGAAATGTTTAGCCAAGTCCACACTGATCTGCAAGTCAACTTCAAAGGTGGTCAAGTTGCGGTTATTGACCCCGATAATTTGAGCTCCAAGGAGGTGAGCTACCTCTAGTTCAGCTAGATTGTGGGTTTCCACCAAGACTTCCAGACCAAGCTCTGTCGCATAGTCATAAAGTTCCTTGAGACGTTCTTCTGACAAGGCCGCGACGATGAGCAAGATAACTGTCGCACCCGCATTACGAGCTCGGATGATTTGCTTTTCATCGATGATAAAGTCCTTGTTGAGCGTTGGAATCTGTACCTGACTGGAAATCTCCCGCAGATAATCCAAATGCCCTTTAAAGAAAACTTCATCTGTCAGAACAGAAATCATCACTGCTCCGTTCGCTTCATAAGTCTGGGCCTGTTGCACAATATCCACATCGAGATTGATATCTCCCAGACTAGGGCTAGCCTTCTTAACTTCAGCGATTACCTGTAAACGATCCTGGTGATTCTTCAAAAATTCTGCCAAACGATAGGTCTGGCGCAGGGGCTGGATTTGCTCCAGCTCCATCTGCTCAACCTCACGCGCTTTCTGCTCCAAAATTCGTGCTAAAAATTCCTGACTCATTTTTGGTACTCCTGTAACAGTCTGAGTTTTTCAAGAGCCTTGCCACTAGCAATCACTTGGCGGGCCAAGGCAACTCCTTCCTTGATGCTATCAACCTTACCATTAGCATAGAAACCAAGGCCAGCATTCAAGACTGTCGTTTCCAAGAATGGACTTGGTTCGTTTTTCAGAACGCTAAGCAAAATTTCTGCATTTTCCTGAGCATTGCCTCCACGAATATCTTCGATAGCGTAGCCTTCCATTCCCAAATCCTCTGGAGTAAAGCTTGATAAGGTAATTTCGCCATTTTCAAGAAGTGCAATTTTGGTTGTTCCATTCAAACCAGCTTCATCCAATCCTTCTGGCCCAGCAACCACGATGGCACGTTTGCGGCCCATATTTTTCAAAACCTGAGCTGTACTTTCTAGAAGTTCTGGACGACTAATACCAAGAAGCTGTGTTTCCAAAGCCATTGGATGAATCAGGGGACCAGTCAAGTTCATAATCGTTGGAATTCCCAATTCCAAACGAGCTGGCATGATGTATTTCATAGCTGGGTGCATATTTTTAGCGAAGAGAAAGACGATTCCAGTTTTATCAAAGACCTTACCTAGTTCAGCTGGTTTGAGGTCTAGATTGATACCCAAGGCTTCGAGGACATCTGCAGAACCAGATTTAGAAGAAATCGAACGGTTACCGTGCTTGGCCATGTGAACACCGCCACCAGCCAAGACAAAGGCTGCAGTTGTAGAGATGTTAAAGCTGAAAGACTTGTCCCCACCTGTACCACAGTTGTCCATAGCATCATGAATTTCAGTTGGAATATGTTGGGCATGTCCTCTCATGACTTGGGCAATGGCTGTGCGTTCCTCAGGTGTTTCCCCCTTCATCTTAAGAGCTAAAAGGAGAGAAGCAATCTGCGCCTCCGTTACACGCCCAGTTACGATACGCTCAATGACATCCGTCATTTCCACACCTGATAAATTTTCAAATTTTGCTAGCTTTTCAATAATCTCTTTCATCCTAGTTTCCTCACTTTACAACCTTCTCGATAAAATTCCGAATAGAAGACAAGCCATCTGGCGTTCCAATGCTCTCTGGATGGTACTGGAAGCCATAAATTTGAAGGCTTTTGTGTTGAATTCCCATGATAGCTTGATCATCAGTCGAACGAGCTGTCACTTCAAAGTCTTCTGGCATTTCCTCAATCAAAATACTGTGGTAACGCATGACCGCACGGCCATCCTCGATACCTTGATACAGAACAGATGGCGCTTCAAAGTTGATATTGCTCTGTTTCCCATGCATGACTTTTGGAGCCAAACCTAACTTACCACCAAAGACTTCTGCAATGGCTTGGTGGCCCAAACAAATCCCAAGAATCGGCTTCTTGCCAGCAAAGTCACGAATCATATCTTCCATCTTTCCAGCATCAACTGGCCAACCAGGACCAGGAGAAAAGACCAGACCATCTGCTTTTTCAGCTTCTTCATACAGCTTGGGATCATCATTTCTCAAGATCTGCACTTCTGCAAAATTCCCAATGTACTGCGCCAAGTTATAGGTAAAAGAATCATAGTTGTCAATCAATAAAATCATGGTCTTAGTTCTCCAATTCTAGTCATAGATTTTGCTTTGTTAATGGTTTCTTGGTATTCGTTTTGGGCGATGGAATCGTAGACAATCCCTGCCCCAGCCTGCACATAGGCTCTTTGATTTTTAAGAATCATAGTTCGGATAGCGATGGCGAAATCCATATCACCTGTCGCAGACAAGTAGCCGATTGCTCCTGCGTATACGCCACGTTTTTCTGTTTCCAGTTCATAGATGCGTCTCATCGCTCGAATCTTTGGTGCTCCAGAAACGGTTCCAGCAGGAAGTGTTGCTTTCAAGGCATCCATAGCAGTGAGTTCTGGAAGCAAACGCCCCTTGACCACGCTGGTCAAATGCATAACATAACGGAAGAGCTCCACTTCCATATACTTGGTGACTTGGACACTGGCCGTTTCAGAGATGCGGCCAATATCATTACGACCCAAGTCTACTAACATTCGATGCTCTGCTGTTTCCTTCTCATCCGAAAGCAGGTCTGTCGCCAAAGCCTTGTCTTCTTCATCCGTAGCTCCTCTTGGTCGCGTACCTGCAATCGGATTGGTTGTCACGATGCCATTTTTGACAGAAACCAAACTTTCTGGACTGGCACCGATGATTTGATAATCCCCAAAATCATAGAAATAAAGGTAATTAGAAGGATTAGTCACGCGGAGATTTCTGTAGAAGTCAAATGGATTTCCAGTCACTTCTGCTGAGAAACGCTGGCTGAGTACACATTGGAACATATCCCCATTACGAATCAAGTCACGAGCTGTTTCCACCATTTCCTCAAACTTCTGAGGAGCGATATGCGGTTTGAAGTCCAGCGGAGATAGATCCAAGTCTTCAAATTCATTTGGAGCAGGAATGCGTAATTCCTCAAGCACTTGGTTCAAGGCTTTTTCCAAGTCTTCTTGACTACGCTCACTATAGAGAGCATCCTCGATGACATGAATTTTTTCCTTCTTGTGGTCAAAGACCATGTAACTCTCATAGACAAAGAAATGCATGTCTGGCGTTCCAATTGTATCTTGAGGGATTTGACCAATTTCTTCATAAAGCGAAATCATATCGTAACCAACAAAACCAATTGCCCCACCACCAAAAGGTAGATCTAAATGGTGCTGGCTCTTATGAGTCACTTCATAAAGGAAATCTAAGGGATCCTGATCAATCACTTGACCATTTTGATAAAGAACTCCATTTTCAAACTTAATCTCAAAAACTGGATTATAGGCTAAGATAGAAAAACGAGCTGTTTCCTTGTCTCTCGGAATACTTTCTAAAATAACCTTGTGTTGCCCCTGTAGGCGCATATAAGCCAAGATTGGTGATAAGACATCTCCATGAATGATTCGTTCCATTGTAATTTCCCTTTCAGTTCTACTTCTAGTCCGTGGCGACTGTATGAAAAATCCCCACGCAAAATAACTTGCGTGAGGACGAAATTCGCGGTGCCACCTCAATTATAGGATTTCTCCTATCTCTCATTCCTGTCTTAGAAAGATTCTGTAACAGGTTGTGCGATAAAGGGCACTCCCTTGAGAATTATGTTTTCTTCTCTCGTTTCAGATGGACCCAACCTTACAGCTTTCTCTGCTTGTTTCCAGCAACCACAAGCTCTCTGTGAGAGAAAAGACTGTAATTTTTCCATCTATTATTTTTTAGCTTCTAGGTAGTCCGCAATTGCAGCTACATCCTTGTCTCCACGACCAGAGACATTGATGATGATAATGTCGTCTTTACTTAGTTTCGGTGCACGTTTAACTGCTTCTGCGATAGCGTGCGAACTTTCAATCGCCGGGATAATTCCTTCAGTCTTGCTGAGAAGGAGGAGAGCCTGAACAGCTTCTTCATCCGTCGCTGCAACATATTCTACGCGACCTGAATCTTTGAAGTAGGCGTGTTCTGGGCCAACCCCTGGATAGTCCAATCCAGCTGAGATAGAGTAAACTGGAGCTAGTTCTCCATCTTCCTTAAAGACTGCATAGGTCTTCATACCATCAACAATTCCGATACTACCTTTTGTCATAGTAGCTGCGTGCTTGTCTGTGTCAAGTCCATGACCAGCAGCTTCGACCCCAACCAATTTAACTTCTTCATCAGCCACATACTGAGAAAAAGCACCGATGGCATTAGAGCCACCACCTACACAGGCAATAACGTAGTCTGGTAAACGACCTTCTTTTTCTAAGATTTGACGGCGAGATTCTTCACTGATGACCTTTTGGAACTCATGAACAATGGTTGGATATGGGTGAGGACCTACAGCAGATCCCAGAACATAGAAGGCTTCAAGGTCATTCATCCATGCTCCAAAGGCTGCATCGACCGCATCCTTGAGAGTTCGTGTCCCCGTTTCAACTGCGTGAACAGTTGCTCCCATCATCTCCATACGGAAAACATTGAGACGTTGACGTTCCACATCCTCTGCTCCCATGTAGACATCACAGGCCATACCAAACTTGGCTGCAGCCGCTGCTGTCGCAACACCGTGCTGACCAGCTCCTGTTTCCGCAATCACTCGTTTTTTACCCATACGTTTGGCCAAAAGAATTTGTCCTAAAACATTGTTAAGCTTGTGAGAACCAAGGTGGTTAAGGTCTTCGCGCTTGAGATAAATCTTAGCACCACCTAAGTGATCTGTCAAACTTTCTGCAAAATAGAGCGGTGTTTCGCGACCAGAATAGTCCTTCAAATAATGACGAAATTCTGCCAAAAACTCTGGATCATCCTTGTACTTGTCAAATGTCACTTCCAACTCATCCAACAAAGCCTGAATCGGATCCGGTACAAAACTACCACCAAATTGTCCAAAATAACCTTTAGTTGTCATAAAATTTTCCTCTTTCTATATTGATTTCAAGATATGAAAAAGCCCACACACAGAATATACTTCCGTGTGAGGGCGTTGGTAACGCGGTGCCACCTCAATTATAAAGGGTCTATCCCTTTACATCTCTGCCTTGTCTAACAACAAGTTGCACTGTAAGGTGTGCGCACCGAATTTTCATTGTTTCAAATTCATTTTTTAAATCAGCCCACTTTCACTACTTCCAACCACCTGTTCACAATCACCACAGGCTCCCTGAAGATCAAAAATAGTTACTTTTCTGATTTGTTGAACTTATTTTAATACTTTGTTTTTTCTTTGTCAAGACTTTTTTACAATTTTTTTGAAAGATGTGTGATTCGAATGTGATAATGTCTTTAGTAAATCGAACGTGAAAATGTCCCACTTGTTAGAAATTGGATCCAACTCAATAGAAACTGAATAGATGCTAAACAGAACTTACTTTAGAACACTCCATCTTTTCCATTAGGATTTTCAAGAATTAAACAATACTAGAAACTCTGTCTCCTAACAAGTTTAGTAGAAACTTCAACAGATGTGACACTTTCCCCCTTTATAATTGCTAATACCCCTTCAATCATTTCTTGAGCTAATTTAACATAATTAGGAGAAATTGTAGATAAAGCAGGAGTGTAATACTGTGAAATTGGAATATTATCAAATCCAACAACGGATATATTATCCGGAATCGCTATTCCTTTTTCGTAACACGCACGAATTAGTCCTTGAACTTTTTCATCGCCTGAAACAAATATAATATCTGGATAATTTCCAAAAGACAAATCATTCACAGCAAAGGAATAAACTGACTCTATTGTAGTTAAACCATAAACTACCTTCAAATCCATAGAATAATTATTATCCTTTAAAAAAGTTCTCACTCCTCTCTCTCGATCCTTATTTACATAAGACTCACCTCCCATAAGTAACCACATATCTTTAAAATTCTTTTCCAAAACTACTTTCATCATATCATAAGTAGCTTGAAAGTTATTGTTAGATACGTAAACTACTCCAGGTGTTTGAGACTCTCCAAAGACAATGAAAGGCATATTATTTTTCTTTAAATATTGGATTCGAATATCATTCTCCCCCTCATAAAAGACAATCACTCCATCTACAAGGCTACCAATACTTGAAATAATTGAATTACTAATCGAATCTTCCTCTCCAAAATATTCAACAATAGCATTTACTCCAAATTGTCTACAAGTTTGTAAAACTTTATCTAAAAGTGTTTGAAACCAGATTAAAGGAAAAGAATCAATCTTCTTCACAGATATTAAAATATTCGTGGTTTCTTTCTTCGTTAAATTCTGAGCATAGGCATTTGGAATATAGGATAACTCATCGATGACTTTTTTTATGGCATTATAAGTCTCAGGTTTTACTCTATTCCCTCCATTTATTACACGTGAAACTGTCTTTGGAGAAAAACCAGACAAACGTGCAATATCATATATCGTTACCTTTTTCCCTTTTTCCATTAAAATACTCCTGTCATAAACCTTCACTATAACTATACAATATTTAAATTATTTTAACAAGAAAATTACATTCTAATCTTTTAATCTAGTTTACATCTGGAGGAAATACTTCACTAAATCTACATTAACTTTCAGTACTAGTAACATAAATTTTACAATTCAATTCACTGTTTTGTACTATTTTGTAAACTGCATTACAAATCACCGGATAAGAAAATACACTACCTGAAAATTCCAAGGAATCATTTTCAGTAAATCCTTCTGTATTTAGAAATGTATTCATTATCTGTTCAATATAACACTCTAATATGGGAACAGCTTTCTCCTTAACAATAACATTTCTAAGCATTTCTTCAAATGGTAAATGACAAGCGAACACCATCTCACAAACATCATAAAATGAATGGAAGTGGTATACCTGTATGAGATTATAGTCATCAAAATAAGTTATTTTCCCTGCATCAAAATCCACTTTATATACTCTCAAATTAGTTAGATCCTTTTCTTCAAAAATTATTATGGACACCTCTAAAAACTACCGATTTTCTATTTTTATTGCTCAGAAAACGTTGATACATCAATGTTTAAAAGTATTGAAATTGAGTTTTTAGATGTGCCCTTATATTTCTTATTATTTAAAGAAAACAAAAGGACTAGAATAATCCGTCCCTTTGTTTATCCCTAGATTAGCTGATTTCCTCAACATAAATCACACCAACAATATTAGCAATTTCTTCCATTAGTTTAAGGTGCTCAAATCTACCTGATAATTCCAGAGTAATAAATGACGCGATTTTTTTGTCTGGAACATCAAAATATTCAATTCTTTCTGAATTAACATCTCCAAATGCAGTTCTAGAATCAGTCATTCTAATGCCATTCTCAGCACAGTATACTAATACCCGATTATATGCCTCTGTAGATCTAACAACGATATACAATTCGATTATCTTTGAACGACTTTGAAGATATTTTTTTAAAGGTTGGAACATAGTTATAACACTCCAAACAGACATTGCTCCTAGTATGGCTCCTTCATAAAAACCAACACCAATAGCTAGACCGATTCCAGCTGAAGCCCATATTCCGGCTGCAGTTGTTAAACCAGTTATTTTCTTTTTATCTGTAATAAGTATTGTTCCAGCCCCAAGAAAACCAACACCTGATATAACCTGCGCACCTAAGCGTGTAGGATCTCCTGTACCAAATTTATAAGATACATACTCATTAGTCATCATAATTAAACATGCAGCCAGACAAACAATACTATGTGTACGAATACCTGCTGGTTGAGATTTACTTCCTCTCTCTAAACCAATTACACCACCAATAACTAATGAAAGTACAATTCTTAATACAATTTCGATATATGATAGTCCTAAGCTTGTTGCTTGCATTATTATTTCCTTTTTCTACTAACTGGTCTCTGAGTAAAGTATAAAACAGAACCAGAAATTATCATTAATACAATAGTATAAACGAATACAAGTGCTTGAGCATTTGAAGTTGCTGTTTCATCACCTGCTGAACGAATAGTTATACCCAGTGGTTGAGCTAATGGATGGTAAAGAAATACAGATAAGTCGAAGTCAGTTAATAAAGAGTTAAAGTTTAAAGCAATAACAGAGAGAACAACCGGTAAAATAAATGGGATGATAACCTTCATCATAGTATAAAAAGGTGAAGCACCCATACTTCTTGCTGCATCTTCCATCTCATCATCAACACTAAATAAAATAGCACGTACCATTCTATAAGAAAATGGGATTTTTACAACTATATATGCAATAAGTAGAATTACCAAACTACCTACCAAAATCTGATTCAAGACAAGAAATTGTGGCTGATTAAAAGTAAATAATAAACTTACTGCTAAAAGTGTACTTGGTAGTAACCAAGGAAGTAGAGCACCATATTCAAATAAGAAATCAAAACGAGATTTATGTTTTCTGACAACACGAGCAAATACAACTGCGAGAATTGTTGCTGTTGTCGCAGCAATAATAGAATAAATAAAGCTGACCAAGAATGGAGAGAATGCCGCACTATTACTAAAGAATAAGCGATAATTTTCTAAAGTAAAGTTTGATAATGTTAAGTTACCTGTTTGAATTGCAACTGGATCTGTAAATGAGTATAATACTATAAAAATTAGTGGAAGCATGAAAACTGTGAACAATCCATATGCTACAATGTGAGCAATGATATTCCAAGGCTTAGACGCAATTTTTTGTTTTTTAAGAGGCGCTTTAGTCTTAGAGATAGAAATATAATTTCCACCTTTTTCTATCTTGTTCATGATAGTAAGCAAAATTGTAGTTGCAATACCTAAAATAATTGCAAGTAGAGCAGCTAAATCACGAGAATTCCCCATCCCTGCAAATGTAATAATCATTGGATTTATAGTTTGAAATTCTTTACCACCAACAATCATGGGTGCTGCTACTGCAGATAAACCACTAAGAAAAACCATGATAGTAAGTGCAAATAGAGTTGGAATTAAGGTTGGTAACACTACTTTTCGGAAAACAGTAAATGGTTTTGCTCCCATATTTCGAGCAGCCTCAATAGTGTGATAGTCAACGCTTCGAATTGTATTTGTTAAAAACAATGTATGATTAGCAGTTCCTGAAAATGTCATAATGAATAAGACTGCACCATACCCAATAAACCAGTTAGGGTCTAAAGAAGGGATAATATTTTGTAAAAATTTTGTAATCAATCCATAAGGACCATAGACAAATTTATATCCAGTCGCTAAAACCACTCCTCCATAAATTAAAGAGGTCATATAACCTAATTTTAAAATTTTAGCACCTTTAATATCGAAGTATTCTGTAAATAGAACACAAAGAATACCTACGACATTAACTGTAATAATGAGTGAAAATGCCAACTTAAAACTGTTCATAATACTCTGAAGTGCCCTTTGAGATTTTAGAACACGATGTACAGCATCAAGGGAAAATTCTCCTCCTTTTACAAATACATTCACTACTAGATCAAAGTTTGGATAAATAATAAATGTTACTAAGAACCAGATTAACCCTAAACGAATAAGCCAATCTTTTAAATTTAATTTATGACGCATACTGCACCTCCTTAAAATTGCAGAACGTCTGATGGTGTGATAAATAATTCCACACTTTCTCCGACAGATCTAATAGCAGCCTGACTATCAATACTTGTTACATTAAGAATCTGACTTTCAGAAACTTTTATTGTATAGTGAATTGTAACTCCAGAAAACTCAACATCAATAATTGTCCCTTTTAGAGTGAAATCTTGTTCAGTTTCACGATTGAATCGAACTTTCTCTAATCGAATGTATCCTTTTTTATCTTCTAAGAAAACGCTTGCATTTTTCAGTAATACTTCGTGGACTGTTTCATCGGTCAAAACATTAATATCTCCAATAAAATCACATACAAATTCAGTTTGAGAATTATGATAAATTTCTACTGGTGTACCGACCTGTTCGATGAATCCATTGTTAAAGACTGCAATTCTATCAGATAAAGTCAAGGCTTCCTCTTGATCATGAGTAACATATAAAGTAGTAATACCTAACTCTTTTTGAAGTCTTTTCAACTCTTTTCTCAAATCTACACGTAATTTTGCGTCAAGGTTTGACAATGGTTCATCTAGACAAAGAATTTTAGGTTCAAGAACCAGAGCACGAGCCAATGCTACCCTTTGTTGTTGACCCCCAGATAATTCTGATACATTACGCTGTAACTGTTGATCAGAGATCTTAATTTTTGCTGCTACTGCTGATACTTTTGCTTTAATAACATCTGGAGCTACCTTCTTAACTTTTAAACCAAATGCAATATTATCAAAAACAGTCATAGTTGGAAATAGCGCATAAGATTGAAATACAATACCAATTCCACGCTTTTCAGGTTCCAAATGAGTGACATCTGTTCCATTAACTTCAATACTTCCTGATGATGGATCTAGAAAACCTACCAATGCTCTCAAAGTAGTTGATTTACCACATCCTGAAGGTCCAAGAAATGTAAAAAATTCCCCTTCATGTATATCTAAATTTAGATTATCAATTGCAACAAAATCACCATATTTAATTTGAATATTATCAAATTTAATCATCTCACTAACTCCCTCTATTACTAAACCAAAAGCCTCTCTTTATTTCTTCCTTAAATTTAGAAATAATAGAGAGACTTGGACATGAAAATTAACTCTTATTTCTTATTGTACGTATTCTAATTCAGCTTTTTCTACCCATTCATCCAAATGCTTTCCAACAGCTTCCCAGTCAATATTTTGTGGTTTCACTTGATCAACAAATTTTTTCGTATCTTCAGGTAACTCTGTTAGGGCATCTTTATTTGCAGGAATAGATCCAAAGTTCTTACTATATTCTACTTGAATTTCTGATTGACCAAACCAATCAATAAATTCTTTAGCTAACGCTTGTTTTTTACTAGTGCTTAAAACCATAGTTTGTTCAGTTACAAATGGTACACCAATCTCAGGAGTCATAACTTTGAAAACAACATTTTGTTCTTTTTGTCCAACTAATGCACCAGAACCCCACATCATTCCATATTGTATTGGATCTTCTTTGTCTAACATCTTAACAATTGAACTTTCTCCCTTTTGAAGAGTGTATGCATTTTTCAAATATTCTTTTGCTGCTTCCCAACCTTTTTCGGAAACACCTAATTCACCTTTATCATCAAGGTATCGAACTAAGATGCTTGCTAGAATTGCCCGTCCTGTACCACCTTGAAGACCAGAAATTGAATATTTACCTTTATACTTACTACCTAATTCAGTCCAATCTTTAGGCATTTCTTTTACATCAGGCGCCCCAATTAAAACTAATGGTTGAACAATCACAGGATTATAATAATTATCTTTATCTGATAAAGATTGATCAATTTTATCTAACCATTTAGGCTTGTACTGGACTAGTAATTTTTGATCTCTAATTTTATTTGAATCAACAGCACCAATTCCAAATACCATATCTGCAACTGCATTATTCTTCTCGGCAATAACACGGTCTGCTAATTGAGCGCCAGGAATATCAACCATTTTTATATTAAAACCAGCTTCTTTTGCTTTAGCAGTTAACCAATCACCACGACCATTTGAAACTGAGTTCGAATAGATTACTAATTCTTGACTTTTATCAGCTTTTTCTTCAGATGAAGAAGCAGTCGTAGAATTTGAACCTCCAGAGCAAGCAGCAAGTGTAGTAAGAGCAACTCCCGTTGCAAGTACAGTAGACCAAACTTTCATTTTTTTCATGATAAGTTCTCCTTTTTTATTATTTTATTTAAATTTTTCGTGATATGGAACAAATTGTCTCATATCTTCAAATACAGTATAGTCAATACGGTTTACAGTAATAGTTGGAATCTTCTCTAATAAAATTTCAGTTAATTCCGCTCTAACTTTAGTAAACTCTTCTTCCTCCTCTTCGGTTAGAGGAATCCGAAGATACCCAATTGAAATATGGAATTGATATCTATCATGATTAGGGAAACGAACACCTGCTTTTTCTGAGACATAAGTACGAATTTCTTCTAATCTCTTAGCAGAAGCTTCATCTGCAGGTTCAACTAGTATGTTTTGTTTTCCCATTTCCGTTACACGCATAAGAATTTCTTCATTTAACAATGGAAAAATTTCAAGTTGTTTAGCAAAGTAATCATGTATTTCCTGTAAAGGTGTATCAAGAGGAAGATTACTGCTCCAAAACTCCGTTTCACGATTTTCATGGCACAACAATTCAATTACAGTCATGTGAATAGAATTCCTTGGAGTTAAAGTAAACTTATCGATAAATGGTAATTCTCTATAACGTGATTGAATAATATCAACAACTTCCATCAAATCTTGTTTAGTATAAAGATTTGCTACAACAGTATTTCCTGGAAAATGATTAAATTCTCCATTTTCTTTGAACTTAATTTTTGTTAGGTTTTTCATATAAAGACCCTCTTTTTTATATTTGACACCGGTGTCATCTATGCTTATATTATATAACGAAACCGTTTACTTTGTCAAGCGCTTTCAAACATTTTTTTAAAAAATTTATCTTTCATTAAATATGCATTTCATTAAAAGTTTAAGTAATTTTTCCAAAATACAGCACTCATATAGACAGTATCATCAATTATAGCCATTGGGATTTTTTGATTGCCAATTCCATGTATCTCTACACATGTCTTCAATCGATTTTGTTGTCCTCCAATTTAATTCCTTATATGCTTTGTCTGCATTTGCATAACAAGTTGCAACGTCTCCTGAACGTCTTGGAACTATTTTATAAGGAATAGGGATCTTATTAACACTTTCAAATGTATTTACAAGTTGTAATACACTAGTGCCTTCTCCCGAGCCTAGGTTATAGATATAAACATCTGTTTTTTCAGATACTTTTTCTAAAGCTTTTATATGTCCTATTGCTAAATCTACTACATGGATATAATCGCGCACACCAGTACCGTCAAGCGTATCATAATCATTTCCGAACACACTTAGTTCTGACAGCTTACCTACCGCTACTTGTGCAATATAGGGCATCAAGTTGTTAGGAATTCCTGAGGGATCTTCCCCAATCAAACCAGACTCATGAGCACCAATTGGATTGAAATAACGAAGCAACGCAATACTCCATTCTGAATCTGCCACATGAACATCTTTTAAAATTTGCTCAAGCATCACTTTCGTATACCCATAAGGATTTGTCGCACTTGTTTGCATAGTCTCAATTAGAGGTGACTGATTGTTAATTCCATATACAGTCGCACTTGAAGAAAAGACAATCTTTTTAACATTAAATTCTGACATCACTTCAACAAGTGCCAATGTACTCATAATATTATTTTTGTAGTACATCACAGGTTTTTGCACGGATTCTCCGACAGCTTTATAACCTGCAAAATGAATTGCAGCATCAATCGATTCTTGTTCAAATACCTTTCTCAATGCTTGTTTATCACAAACATCTAATTCGTAAAACACGGGACGTATTCCTGTAATTGCTTCAATACGGTCTAGCACCAAGATGCTAGAGTTCGAAAGGTTGTCGACAATGATGACTTCCTTTCCTAAATTTAGTAATTCTACTACGGTATGGCTACCAATATAACCAGCTCCGCCTGTTACCAATATTGCCATTTGGGTTTCCTCCTAATTAATTCCAACCGACTTAACAAATCTCATAAACGCTTCATGCCCAGACGGTGTATTCTTATAAACTCCTGCATCTTCCAGAACTCTCGCAAACACTTGTCCTGCTTCGTGTTGAACTACGCTATTAACCTCTTCTTTATTAATGCAAGGATATTTTTCTTTCAATTGGTCGGCCCATTCTAAATGATAATCCGCAATTGCGTTTTCCTCTCCTAAAAGATATTTTCCAACTTCTTCTAACTCTGGTTTCAAACGAGGTGGTAATATCGCAAGTCCCATCACTTCGATTAATCCGATATTTTCCTTTTTAATATGTTGTACATCTTGATGAGGATGGAAAACACCATCTGGGTATTGTTCAGTAGTATGATTATCTCTTAGAACAATATCTAATTCATATCTCCCGTCCACTTTACGAGCAATAGGAGTCACCGTATGGTGTGGGACATCTTCAGTCATAGCAATGATGTCTACTTCTAAATCTGAATATTCTCTCCACTTATTTAGAATTTTAGTAGCTAAATCTAACAAGCGATTTTTATTTTCACTTTGTAACCTAATTACTGACATTGGCCATTTTACAATACCAGCATTAACATCCTCAAAGTCTTTAAAACGAAATTCACTCTCAAATTTTGCTTTTTCCATTGGGAAAATATGTTTCCCTCCCTGGTAGTGGTTATGACTAAGAATGGAGCCTCCTGAGATAGGAAGATCAGAATTTGAACCAGCAAAATATCCTGGCAAAATATCAACAATCTCCAATAATTGTTCAAATGTTTTAGAGGTAATAGCCATTGGTACATGTTGACTATTCAAAAATATCGCATGCTCATTAAAATATGAGTAGGGAGAATACTGGAATCCCCATACTTCGTCACCAAGTTTCAACCGAATAATTCTATGATTCGAACGTGCTGGATAATTTATTCGCCCCTGATATCCTTCATTTTCCATACATAGTAAACATTTGGGATAATTAGTTGCTTTTACTAATTTTTCAGCAGCAATTGTTTTTGGATCTTTTTCGGGTTTTGACAAATTTATCGTAATCTCTAGCTCTCCGTATTTAGTTGATGCTCGAAACTCAATATTCTTAGCAATAGCAGAAGTTTTAATATAATCACTATCTTTACTTAACTTATAAAACTCTTCAACTGCTTCTTGAGGTGATATATCATATGAACTCCAAAAAATATCATTTAATCGACTAGGTAAAGGAACTATGAAATTCATTAACTCTGCTCCTAAACATTCCTTTTCCTCGATTAAATCTTTAATTTTACCGTTTTTTAAGGCGATTTCCACTAAGTAATCTTTTATTTGTTTCAGGTCATTTTCATCGGAAATGCGATCAGTTCCCTCCTCACCTATTAACGCTAGTACTCTATTTTTCACATATATTTTGTCAATTTCATTATACATTCCGTATTCAATTACTCTATCAACAAAATTATCAATAATTGTTTTCATATATTTTTCTTTCTAATTTATGTTCCCATATTTTCTATACATTATCCATTTATAAATTGATTGCGTAGTATGAGCAATTTTATCAAGGTGATGAATAATATCCAAAGCACCAATTACTTCAGAAACGTTCCCATCATCTTCAAATATATAATTCATTATTTTCTTTTCAATATTTATACTAAGCTCTTCTATCTCATTCTGTTTTTGTATAACAACCATATCTAAACATCCAGATTGTTCCTCTCTATAACAAGATATAGCCCTATTCATATGCAGTCCGATAACTTCATGAAGTATTTTTATTTCTGAAATAATTTTCTTCAAAATTTCATTATTTTGAATAATCTGTAGATTTTTTAAAATTTCAACAATTCTATCCCCAATACGTTCAATGTCAGTTGATATTTTTATTACACTAATAATTCTTCTTAAGTCATATGAAACAGGATGTTGTAAACAAATTAACTCATATCCTTTTTTATCAATATTTAGAACTGACTCATTTATGATTAAATCTTCTTTAATCAATTCTACTCGTTCTTCATTTGATAAATATTCAAATAACTTCTCATATTTATCAAGCACAGATACCCAAATGGTCTCTAAATTATTTGATAATTCTATAATTTCATTTTCTAAATATAACCTTAACACTTAGGTACCTCTTCTTAACAAAGTTCAATAGTAACAATTAATATTTTAAACAATATATCAAACATCAATAACTAGAATACTTGCATCATCCTTCTTTCCATAGATTGGATCAATAGCAGAAGAATTAAATCTCATCTTAATTAACTCTTCAAAAGTTTTATTTTGATTATTTTGATAGAATTCATAAAAGCCATCGCTCATTAAAACAATTTGTTCACCAGTAACATCTATTTGATTAATAATAGCATGGTCTAAAAATCTCTCATCCAACGAACCTATCCAGTACCCACTCGGTTGATTAGATAATTTTCTGATTTTTTGTAAAATAATTTTTTTATTTAAAACACTATTTGTACCAATTGAATCTTTTATCTCATTTTTCCCTTTTTCAAATAAGTTATCTACTCTATGATCAGTTATTTCCATTTCGTTTACTAACATGACGCAGTCACCTAGCATCATATACTCCAACTTTTTTTCTGAAAGTTTAGCAAATATAAAAGCAAATGTTGGTAAGCGATAATACTCTGTTAATTCATATGAGTTTAAACCGATTTCATCTTTAACCTCGAGTAAAGCAGTTTCAAATATTTGTTTAAGAGTTTTTGATTCTTTACAATTAACCGACAAACTTTCTGATAAAATATGTACAACTTCTGAGACTGAATAACCTATCTCCTCTTTAGAATTATATAAATCTGTAGCTCCATCGATAATCCAAAAATACTGATTTTGTGAACCTACAGTATCCTCATTTTCTACAGAACTTCCTTGTATCGAACAAATTTTATTTATCTTTACCATAATACTTCAACCCTTTTAGTGTCAAAAGTAAACCAATTCCTGTCACTGTTAAGAATAGTTCCATAATCTTGTTCGAACCAGTCTTTGGTAATTTTTGTTTTACATCTACTATTTCTTTAGATTTATTAATATGATTTTCAGTTTCTCTGCCATCTCCAACTATTTTATAGTTTACTTCTTCTGTCTTATTATCTTGTTTATTGTCGATCTTGTCATTCATTTGTCTATTATCTTTACTTGAGTTAAACTCTCCGTTCTTCTGGTTACTATCAATTACATTATTTGAATTAGATTGTTTTTCATGCACATATGAACTTGTTTTAATTTTTTCCTCTTTGTTTTTTTCTTTTTCGTTTTTATCACTTAAATTATTTGTTACAATTTTGTAAAGCCCATTCTCCGTTACAATATTGAAATTACCATCGCTATCACGTATAACAGGTTCTTTCTCATTTGCATTAGATTTGATGAATGATATATACTTACCGGATAAATTATAAAATTGGTTATTTAAAACGGTTATTTTACCCTTTGAATCCTCAATAACAATTCCTTCTTTACCACCGAATATACTATTCTCTGAGACTACTAAATTATCACTAACTCGTAATAATTCAATATTTGGTTGTTCTGTTTCCTTAGAATTATTATTAATTACATTTTTTGTTACAGTAATATCTGATACTTTTCCTAAATATTCTGCACTATCTTTTGCAACTCGTATCGCTTTTGTTTTAGGATCGGCAATATTAAATATATTTTCGGCGATAACCACCTGTTTATTTAAATCTAATAGGTCTTTAGTGTTTTTATAGCTATAAGCATTTACTAAAGCTGCTCCGCTTTCTCGATAATGTACACTCTCTCCTTTAACTTTCTTATCAAAGCGATTTCCTTTGATTAATACATCAGTGAATCCTGTAAAACGTACACCTGCATACATCATGTTATCAAAATGATTATTTAAAATTTTAATATTAGAGGGGTTCTGTGTCGACAATGTTTGATAGTGTGTGCCAATTGCTGTTACTAATTCCCCAGATTTATCACTTTTGCCAAAATAGGAATTTTGAATAGTCACATTTTCAGATTTTTTCCCATCATCATTCAAGGCATAAGGAAAACCTTTTCTAGTTAATGGTTCAATCTGAATGCTCTCCTTACTTATGATTTGCCCATCCTTCATCGTTTTGGGTAAGGCTTGCCCAAGAAAACGAGAATTATCAACTAATACATTTTTCGAACCTGCAATTTGAATAGCATGCCCTTGATAACTATCCTTGAATGTTACATTTTTTATAGTTACGTTATTTGAATTCCCAATAGCAAATGCACCTGAAGAATTTATAAGTGGTAGATTTTTTGCTTTAGTTCCTTCTTCATTCAAAGCACCGTTCATATCAATAGTACCACCAGAATAACTAATATCTTCTGTTGGGCCCCATTCTACTTGCGCACCATCATCCGTAAATAAACCTGTCATAAAAACAATGGAAGGGTGATTCTTAATATTTATACCATTTAGAATGGTAGCTTTCTCATTCAATTCTAAGTGTGTATGACTTTTTAAAAAAACAATTTCTTTTACTAAATAAGTTCCTTCAGGAAAATATACATTTCCTCCACCTAGTCCTTTAGCTGCAGCATCTATTGTATCTTGAATTGCTTGACGATCATCATTAACTCCGTCACCTATTGCTCCATAATCTTTAACATTCAAAGCTACGTCTTCGTTCAGATTAGTACTTAAAATAGTATTCACTTCCATCCCAGAGATGTTACCCATCATAGTATCATTTGTTATATCAGGTTTATTTTGATTAATACTCACTCCTCCATTATTATCAGTACTTAAACTTGAATTGTTATCAAGACTGAGAGTATCAGGATGGGGTTCCGCAGATAATGATGTAGATGTGCTACTCAACAAAGAGTTCATTTGCATATTATCTTTAGACGAAGAAGTTTCACCAACTACTTCATTAGCTAAAACACTTTGTGTTCCAATAAATAAAACCGCTAAGAGAACTGAGCAAACTCCCACCTTAGACTTACGAATAGAGAAAACCTCATTTTGTTGAAAAGATTTCATATTAGCCTCCAATTAAAAATATTATGTCCTAATTTAATATTCATATAAATTCCATACCAGAAAATGACACCGCTGTCATTTTCTTTATAATATATTTTTAAATCAAAATTGTCAAGGAATAACACAATAAAATATCAAAATTGTGAAAGCGTGACCATTTATATATCTAACCATACTTCTAATAATTCTTTAACCTTCCATTCAAAAGTGATTACTATCTTTCTTAGCTTGAACATAAAAATATCCTATTCACTGTATTTAAAGCATGTTGACATCTCGTAAAATACTAATTTATAAATACAAGAACAAATATCTTGTCATGCAAGCATTCGCCAGGTATATTTACATGAATATCGTTCATATAGCGGATTGAAATCAAAACAATACAATATATTTCTTAAATAGATTTTCTATAAAAGCTAGATTCAAGCTCTATAAAAATAGACGCAGTTCTTCTAAAATACTGGAATAGGACATATAAATCATTGCAGACACGTGTTTCATAGATTATTTCAAAAGAATGACTAGAACATGAAAAATAGTCTCAAAACTTTGAACAATATTCTGAAAACAAAAAAGAAAGACGCGAGTTTCCACAACCTCATTCGTGGAAACTCGCGTCTTTCAAAAAATAGGGTGAATTGAAAACTAGAACAAGACACTACATTTTCTAAATGATGCCTAATAAAAATTCTAAATGCTACACCAAATTGCTCACATCTCATTTCAAACCATACAGTATATTGAAACTATAAGAGTACACCTTTGCTTCTAAAATATTGCTAGAAATTAATTTGACTATCCTGATTGATTTGTCCTGTTTTTATTTCATTTTACTATAGGACTTTCAATTGAAAACAACAGTTTTACACTCAATTAGACTTTTTAGAAACAGAATCACTATTACTTGACTGTAGTTTGTCATTTTTTTGATGAAGTTAGCACTTTTTCAGAAACTGTTTTGAAAGTCTCAATGATATAGTCCACTTCTTCATCGCTTAATTTAGTGTGAAGAGGGAGCGTAATTTCATTTTCAAAGAAGGCATAGGCCTTAGGATAATTCGCCATATCAAAGCCAAGATTCTTATAGGCTGTTAAGAGTGGAAGCGGTTTATAGTGTACGTTACTTGCAATTCCTGCTTTAGCCAATTCTTGAATGATGAGGTTGCGTTCTTCTAGGCTTGCTCCTTCTACATGGGTGATGTAGAGGTGGCGTGAAGATTCGACACTATCAGTCTTGTGTGCCAATGGACGAATGCGAGAACCTGCAAAACCTCGATCATAGCGGTCCACAATGTCCTTACGACGTTGTAGTAAACCAGGATAACGGTCCAATTGTACCAAACCAAGTGACGCCATGATATCTGTCATATTGCACTTGTAGGCTGGTGTGACGATATCGTATTCCCATGAACCCAGTTGCATCTTAGCAAGAGCATCCTTGGTTTGCCCGTGAAGGGAAAGGATTTGGAATTCCTTGTACATCTCTTCGTCGTCAATCGCTGGATTGGCTTTCCAAGTAGCACTTCCTCCCTCCGCAGTTGTAAAGTTCTTAACCGCATGGAATGAGAAGGAAGTAAAGTCAGCGATAGAACCGGCTGGTTGTCCTTTATAAGTTGATCCCAAAGCGTGGGCACTATCAGACACGATCACGATACGGTTAAAGGCCTTTTGCCACTTGCTTGAAGCGGTAAAGAGATCACGTTTTTTCTCCACAACTTGGAACAAACGGTCATAGTCGCAAACAATCCCCGCAAGCTCAACCGGAATAATCACCTTAGTCTTTTCAGTAATGGCTTGCTCCAGCAGGTCATAGTCCATCTCAAACGTATCTGCTTGGATATCCACCATGACAGGGGTCGCTCCTACGTGAGTGATAACACTACATGAAGCTGTATAGGTCATGGCTGGAACGATGACTTCATCTCCAGGACCCACTTCCAAGACGCGCAAAATCAACTCAAGAGCGGCAGTTGCAGAATTGAGGCAGACAGTCTTAGGTGTCTGTGTATATTGAGACAAGCGACGCTCTAGTTCTTTTGTCTTAGGACCTGTTGTGATCCAACCAGAACGCAGGGTATCCGCTACTTCAGCAATTTCTGCTTCCGTAATATCGGGTGGTGAAAATGGAATATTGTAATTTGGCATTGATTTGCTCCTTTTATCTGTACTCATTTTCTCATGACTACTTTATTTTAGCACTTCAAACACGGTTTGAAACATGATTTTGATGTCTCCAAGGAAACTAAACTCTCGGAGATAGGCGAGGTTATAGCGCATCTTTTCAGGAAGGACATGTTCGACATAGGCTTGGTCAACCGACAGACCTTTCTCCGTCATTTGACTGATGATGGTGTCCTCATCCTTGTAGTTGATGCTGGCTGGAGAGGTAATCCCTGCTGGTAAGAGCAAGGTCGCCATCATTTCAGGGCTATACTGCTCTGTGTAACGTGGCACTTCAGGACGCGTCCCTACAAAAGACATTTCGCCTTTAAGGACATTGACCAGCTGAGGCAGTTCGTCCAAGCGCACACGACGAATGAAATTGCCAACCTTGGTAATGCGACTATCGTTAGCAGAAGTCACCAAACTTCCTTTTTTGTCTGCATCCGTCACCATGGTACGGAACTTCCAAATCTTGAAAGGTCGATTGTACTGGGTCACACGCTCTTGCTTGTAAATCACTGGCCCCTTGCTATCCAACTTGATCCAAATGCTCAAAATGAGAAAGATGGGAGAGGTTAGAACTAGTAAGACCAAGGCTAGAACCCAGTCCAAGCAACGCTTGAAAATCAGCGAACCCTTCCTTTTAGAGACAAGCTGGTAGTAAGACTCAACCTCGCTTGATTTCATTTCCACGGGCAAGTCTTCCCATTTCAGCATGCTGTTTCTCCTTTGTTTTTATTATACTATTTGTCAACATTTTTCATTATACCACAAAATGGAAAAGGCGGTGAAAGAAATCTGTAATTTGAAGGATTTCCTTCTTACACTCAATGAAAATCAACGAGTATTAGGCCATGGCTCCTGCCTGCAAGCTATACATCTTGTGATAGGTTCCTCCCAAGGCCAAGAGTTCCTCATGGGTTCCGCTCTCGATAATGCGCCCCTTGTCCAAAACATAGATACAGTTGGCGTCTTGGATGGTCGAAAGGCGGTGGGCAATGGCAATGGTTGTCCGTCCCTGTCTCATCTTAGCCAGAGAAGTTTGAACCAAACTTTCTGTTTCAGAGTCAATATTGGCTGTCGCTTCATCCAAAATCAGAATTTTAGGCTGACTGGCGACTGTTCTGGCAAAGGCAAGAAGCTGACGCTGACCTGTTGAAAAACTGGAGCCACGCTCAGAAACAGGGGCGTCATATCCCTGAGGAAGTTCTTGAATAAAGGAATCTGCATCCACGAAGCTAGCTGCGTCCTTTACCTGCTCATCACTGATTTCTTGGTACATGGCGATATTGGACTTAATGGTCCCATGATAGAGGAAGGGATCCTGCAATACTAAACCGATGTTTTTTCTCAACTCTTCCTGACTGTAGTTCCTAATATCCACATCATCCAAGAGAACTCTCCCTGATTGAAATTCATAAAAGCGCATGAGGACATTGATAATAGACGATTTCCCAGAACCTGTATGCCCTACAAAGGCAATGGTCTCACCCTTATTAACCGAAAAGGAAATATCATCCAGAATCGGATGTTTTCCATCATAAGAGAAACATACATGTTCAAAACGGATATTGCCTTCTTTGATCACGGCCTGTCCATTTTCTTGAAGAGGCTCATAGGTTCTCTCGTCAATCAAGGCAAATACACGACCTGCAGACACCATGGAAGTTTGAAGGGTCGAAAAATTTTGCGTCACTTCAATCAGGGGATCAAAGAGACGATTGATATACTGGATAAAGGCATACATGGTTCCTGCCGTTATTCCCAGATAAAGTCCACGGTAGCCAAAGTAGGCCATCAAGACAGCATAGCCTAGGAGTTTCAGTAAACTCATTGCAGGGCGCAAAAAGAGGGCATCCAAGGCTACAGAACGGTAGGCATAGACCAAGTGTTCTTGGTTGATCTCATCAAATTCTACCTGCAGGCGCTTCTCTTGATTAAAGGCCTGGATAATCCTGATGCCCTCGATATTCTCTGCCAGCTTGCTATTGATATCTGACAAGAGACTTCTGGTTTTCTCAATAATCTTGACGGATTTTTTCCGGTAAAGATTGACCAAAAGGAAAATCAAGGGGAGAAAGAGCAAGACTAAAGCCGTCAAACGAAAATCCAACACCAACATGGTATAAAGGGTTGTCAGAAAAATAAAAACTGCTGAGATAAAGCTGGATAGAATCCCCGAAAACATATCACTGATGGTCTCGGTGTCATTTGTCAAACGAGAGACGATGGAGCCTGCTGGCGTCTTGTCAAAATAAGACATGCCCAACTTTTCCATATTGGCAAAGGCATCCCGACGAATATCCCTAACAATACTGTAAGACACGCGCGCAAAGAGAAGATTGCCGACATACTGAGCCAGAGTTTGTAGGATATAAAGGCCATAGTAGACTAGCAAAACGGTCACAGCGAGTTGGTTGAGATTGCTGAGATACTGGTCGATAAAGTGGGAAGCCACAAGGGGGATGACGCTTTTAATGACCGTAGTTGCTAAGAGAAAACTGAGTGCCAAAAAGGTCAGGAGTCCATAGGGCTTGAGATAGGACATCAATCGCTTCAATACAGCCCATTGTTCTTTCTTATTCCGCATCTTCTTCTCCTTTCATTTCCAACTGCTGAGACTGGTAGGTTTGAGCATACCAGCCATCCAAAGCTAGCAAGTCTTCGTGTGTACCCCGTTCGATGATTTGACCATTTTGCAGGACTAAAATCAAATCTGCATGGACTACTGCACTCAGGCGATGGGCTGTAATAATGGTTGTCTTGTCCTTCCGAGTCTCCTTGAGACTGTCGATAATTGCATACTCTGTCTTGGCATCCACAGCTGATAAGGAATCATCTAGAATCAAGATATCAGGGTCTAAAATCATCGCCCGACTCATGGCCAGACGTTGCTTTTGCCCACCAGAAAGACTGACTCCCTTTTCACCAATCAACGTATCAAATCCCTGAGGCATGGCTACAATGTCTTGGTAAACTTGGGCTAGCTTAGTCGCTTCCTCGACCTCTGAAAGGGGCAAGTTAGGATTGCCAAAGCGGATATTATCTAAAATCGAAGTCGCAAAGAGGAACTGATCCTGAGGAACATAGCCCATAAGACTACGAATATCTGTCAGACGATAGTCACGAATATTATGACCGTTTAGGTAAATAGCTCCCTTATCCACATCGTATTCACGCAAGAGGAGCTTAATCAAGGACGTTTTTCCAGAGCCTGTTTGACCAACCAAGCCCAATGTTTGCCCTTTTTCCAAACTAAAGTGAACATTTATCAGTGTTTCCTCATTTTCAAAGGCAAAGCTATCAATGGCATACTGCAAGCGCCCATTTTCAATACCATCTAAAGGAAACTCAGGGTCTTGTACAGGTGATTCCTGAGACAAAAGTTCCTCAATCCGCTGGTAGGAAACCTTCCCTCGCTGAGTAATATTAAAGAGGAAACCAATAGCCATAAGAGGCCAGACCAGCATATCCAAGTAGCTGATAAAGGTAACTAGATTCCCAACCGTGATTTGCCCTTTCTGAACCATCAAGGAGCCGACCAAGAGCGTTAAAACATAGGAGGAACCAACAAACAAGAGAACCATGGGGTCAAAGAGACTATCGTATTTCATGGTTTGCAGGTTCTTCTGGAAGGTCAATTCATTGACTTCCTGAAAGGACTTCAACTCGTCTGCCTGATAACCGAAAGACTTGGTCACTTTGATACCTGATACAGACTCCTGCACCTTGTTATTGAGTTCAGAAAAGGCAGCTTGGGATTGGCCAAAGGCCTTATGAGTCTTTCTACCTAGACGACTGGTCGCATAGGCCATGAAAGGCAGGGGAAGAATGGCAACCAAGGTCATTTGCCAGGAGATACTAAAAAGCATGGTTAGCAAGGTCACCAGCGCCGTGATAGAAGCATCCACCGCAGACATGACACCGCCACCTGCGAGACGGGTTAAGGCATTGATATCATTTGTAGCGTGTGCCATCAGGTCTCCCGTTCGATAGGTCTGATAAAAGGCTGGAGACATTTTTGTGAAATGCTCAAACAAGCGAGAACGCATAATCTGTCCCAAACGGTAGGAAGTCCCTAGAATATACATCCGCCAAACATAGCGCAAATAGTACATTCCAAAGGCCGCAAGGAGCAAATAAAATAGGTCAAGAAGGAGAGCCTGCTGGGTTAATTGCCCCGATGTGATAGCATCAATAACTCGCCCCATAACCATGGGGGGAATAAGATTGAGGACGGAAACCAAGACCAGAGCCACAATCCCGACTAAATAACGGCGTTTTTCTAACTTGAAAAACCACCAAAGTTTTTGAATAATGGACATAACATCCCTTTCTGATTGCAAATAGAAACCTGAGGCCAAGACCCCAGGTTTTTCTTATTCATAGGTTACGACTGTGACCGCACCCTTGTCATACTCAGCAATAAAGATATTGGCAACATTGTCATGCCCTTGCTTGCTGAGGTTATCAAGCAGCCACTCTTCGCTACGACCAATCGATTCCAAGACATCGACTTGGACCACACCATCAGTCACAACTGGATACTTCGGATTTTCATCTCCCATTTGGACCACGATGAGTTGGCCATTTTGCTCCTGCACAGCTCGTTTGACTTGTTTCATCTGGAAAATCCCTTGGCTACGAAGTTTGAGGGCTACATCTGCCGCAGACAAACCAACTGAACGACAGGCTTCTGGGTCAATCTTCCCATTTTTGATGAGGAGAGTCGGTTTCCCATCAATCAAGCGTTTGACAAAACGAACATTGTTATTGAGCCACTTGAGAGTCAAGACCAAAATCGTCCACATCATCAAAATCACTGCATACTGCAGAATGCTGATTGAACTATTGTAAATCACCCCACCGATGATGCCACCGAGAACATAGTTTTGAATTTGGTCTGTCGCAGAGTTAGGTGCCAAGTTTCCCTTCCCAGTCACATTGATAACAAAAACAAGAGAGAAAAGACCCAAGGCCAGTTTGATTAAAATTTCCATATAGTTGAGTGTCATTTGTTTACCTCCACCAATTCAATAGCATCTGTTTGATGCAATTCTAATTTCTCTAAAAGATACTTGTCTGGTTGGCTCCCGTTCATAGCGCGATAGAAATTTGGACCCACCTTGATTAGCGCTCCATCAGTGGCTGCAGAAGTATTTACATAAACTTCTGATTTATCCACTCCCAAGTCTTTGGAAACAACCTCTATGAAATGAAGGGAGGTTTGAAATTGATTGTTAGAGGCTTGATTGGTCTGGTATTTTGAAATTGTCACCAAAAGCATGGCCACTAAGGTCAAGGCTAAAATCATGACCAATTCCCGAAACTTAGTCCCCTTTTTATCACGATAGGCCTTAAAAGCAAAAAATCCTGTGATAGCTAGGAGGACAATCCCAAAGCCAATCATGATGCCATTTTGCTGACTGATTTGGCTAAGCACATAGTCATATGAGTAAAATTTCATTTATTTTCACTCCCTTTCATAAAGTCATTCTTCATTATAAACGAAAGAGGGTGATTTTTCAAACCATACGTTGGGGAAATAGGCCTTTTTTTGGTATAATAAAATCTATAATCTGAATGAAAAAGGTAACTTTATGAAACTTATCTCATGGAATATTGATTCTCTCAATGCTGCCCTAACTAGTGACTCAGCTCGCGCGAAATTGTCCCAAGAAGTCCTACAAACCTTGGTCGCTGAAAATGCTGATATCATCGCTATCCAAGAAACCAAGCTTTCTGCCAAGGGTCCTACAAAGAGACATCTGGAAATTTTAGAAGAACTCTTCCCAGGCTACGAAAACACGTGGCGCTCTTCCCAAGAGCCCGCCCGTAAAGGCTATGCTGGAACCATGTTCCTCTATAAGAAAGAACTCACACCCACTGTCACTTTCCCAGAAATCGGTGCCCCTTCTACCATGGACTTGGAAGGCCGCATCATCACCTTGGAATTTGATGAATTTTTCGTGACACAAGTTTACACACCAAATGCTGGCGATGGCCTCAAACGCTTGGAAGAACGTCAAGTCTGGGATGTCAAATATGCGGAATACTTGGCTGAACTAGACAAAGAAAAACCAGTCCTTGCGACCGGTGACTACAACGTAGCCCACAATGAAATCGACCTTGCAAATCCTGCTAGCAACCGCCGTTCACCTGGATTTACCGACGAGGAACGTGCTGGATTTACCAACCTCTTGGCAACTGGATTTACGGATACCTTCCGCCATGTTCACGGCGATGTTCCTGAACGCTACACTTGGTGGGCACAACGCAGCAAGACTTCTAAAATCAACAATACAGGCTGGAGAATCGACTACTGGCTCACAAGTAACCGCATCTCTGACAAGGTGACCAAGTCTGATATGATCGACTCAGGAGCTCGCCAAGACCACACACCCATTGTCTTGGAGATTGAACTCTAAGGAGAAAACGAATGGACTATCAAGCTGTCATTCCTGAATTTGTAGTATCTGACATCGAAAAATCACGTCACTTCTACTGCGACCTGCTAGGATTCTCTGTCGAATACGAGCGTCCAGAGGAGAAATTTCTCTTCCTCTCGCTTGAAGACTGCCAACTTATGCTAGAAGAAGGCAGCGCAGAAGAATTAGCTCAGCTGACCTATCCTTTCGGGCGCGGTGTCAATATTTCCTTTGGCATTGCAGATGTTCCTCAGCTCCACCAAAAACTGCTGGAAGCTGACTATCCTATCCATCGTCCTTTGACTAAAAGAGAATTTCGAGTAGGAGATAGCTTTATTTACCCTCATGAATTTGCGATTTTGGATCCTGATGGTTATTTTTTAAGATTTAGCGAGTAGAATAATAAAGATTGGGAAAAAATCTTTAAAGTTAGAGAAAGGCATATTGTCAAGTCTTGAAAAATCTTGATAATATGCCTTTTATGATGTAAAACCTTCTAAATGTTAGCCAATAAGTTAATTTTTGCCCACCTTTATTATATTTGTTCGTTTTTTAAACCAAAACACTAACAAAATATTTGATTTCTAAAGTTATTTAGTGTAAAATAAAAACATTGGCTCAAGCCTATTTTAAATTAAATATCGTTTTACTTGTTTATGTCGTGAATTGGCACGACGTTTCTACAAGGTGCCGGAACACCTAACAATAAGTAAGTCAGAAGTGAGGTATGGTCGTTTTTGCCATGCCTATTTTGGGGACTTACTTAGAGATTAAGTAGGTCCTTTTTGAATATTTTTGTTAAAGCACGCCTTTAAGTGTAAACTAAATATTTTTAATATTTCCCTTAATTAGTGCGGACGGGAGCAACTTCCTTCGGAATTTCATCCCTAATTTTTGAGCCAAAAGTCTCAAAAATTCCGTCATAGACAATAACAAACTTATTGTCTATGCTACCACTACGGCGGGAAATATTTGATAAAACTCGCTTCGCTCGTACTAGTTTTATCAAATACATAGTACTAGCAAACCGGATCACTATAGAAACATTTAACCAACAAGTAAACTGGCTTTTAGACTTTAGGAGGTCTTATGAAATTATTAGAAGAGCGCATCCTCAAGGATGGGCATATCTTGGGTGATAACATCCTCAAGGTGGATTCTTTTTTAACCCACCAAGTTGACTTTAGCTTGATGCGAGAGATTGGTAAGGTTTTTGCGGAAAAATTTGCTTCTGCTGGTATTACCAAAGTCATGACCATTGAAGCGTCAGGTATTGCCCCAGCCATTTTTACAGCTGAAGCCTTAAACGTTCCCATGATTTTCGCTAAAAAAGCTAAAAACATCACTATGAACGAAGGAATCTTAACTGCCGAAGTTTACTCCTTTACCAAGCAAGTGACCAGTACCGTTTCTATCGCTGGAAAATTCCTCTCACCAGAGGACAAGGTCTTGATTATCGACGATTTCCTTGCTAATGGCCAAGCTGCCAAAGGCTTGATTCAAATCATTGAACAAGCTGGAGCAACAGTCGAAGCTATCGGTATTGTGATTGAAAAATCCTTCCAAGATGGCCGTGATTTGCTTGAAAAAGCAGGTTATCCTGTCCTATCACTTGCTCGTTTGGATCGTTTTGAAAATGGCCAGGTCGTATTTAAGGAGGCAGATCTCTAATGCAAACTCAAGAAAAACACTCGCAAGCAGCCGTTCTTGGCTTGCAGCACTTACTAGCCATGTACTCAGGATCTATCCTAGTTCCCATCATGATTGCGACAGCCCTTGGCTATTCAGCTGAGCAGTTGACCTACCTGATTTCCACAGATATCTTCATGTGTGGGGTGGCAACCTTCCTCCAACTCCAACTCAACAAATACTTTGGAATTGGACTACCAGTCGTTCTCGGAGTTGCCTTCCAGTCGGTCGCTCCCTTGATTATGATTGGACAAAGTCATGGCAGTGGTGCTATGTTTGGTGCCCTTATCGCATCAGGGATTTACGTGGTTCTTGTTTCAGGCATTTTCTCAAAAGTAGCCAATCTCTTCCCTTCTATCGTAACAGGCTCTGTTATTACCACGATTGGTTTAACCTTGATTCCTGTCGCTATTGGAAATATGGGAAATAACGTTCCAGAGCCAACTGGTCAAAGTCTCTTGCTTGCAGCTATCACTGTTCTGATTATCCTCTTGATTAACATCTTTACCAAAGGATTTATCAAGTCTATCTCTATTTTGATTGGTCTGGTTGTTGGAACTGCCATTGCTGCTAGCATGGGCTTGGTTGACTTCTCTCCTGTTGCAGCAGCACCACTTGTCCATGTCCCAACTCCACTCTACTTTGGGATGCCAACCTTTGAAATCTCATCTATTGTCATGATGTGTATCATCGCAACAGTGTCTATGGTTGAGTCTACTGGTGTTTATCTAGCCTTGTCTGACATCACAAAAGATCCGATCGACAGCACACGCCTGCGCAACGGTTACCGCGCAGAAGGTTTGGCCGTACTTCTCGGAGGAATCTTTAACACCTTCCCTTACACAGGATTTTCACAAAACGTTGGTTTGGTTAAACTGTCAGGTATCAAGACTCGCCTGCCAATCTACTACGCTGCTGGTTTCCTGGTTCTCCTTGGACTCCTTCCTAAGTTTGGCGCCCTTGCTCAAATCATTCCAAGCCCTGTCCTCGGTGGTGCCATGCTGGTGATGTTTGGTTTTGTATCTATTCAAGGGATGCAAATCCTCGCCCGTGTTGACTTTGCTAACAATGAACATAACTTCCTTATCGCAGCAGTCTCCATCGCTGCAGGTGTCGGTCTAAATAACAGTAATCTCTTTGTCAGCATGCCGACAGCCTTCCAAATGTTCTTCTCAAACGGAATCGTCGTAGCCAGCCTACTTGCCATTGTTCTCAATGCAGTATTAAATCATAAAAAGAAATAAGAAAAAGAGGTGTGAGCCTCTTTTTTGTTTATCTATATCCTCACCTGTCTGTCTTCTGACCGCTGGCCTGTGACAAACATGGTAAAGGTTGCCTTGCAGACATTTCTGCCTTCTTGATTGGTGATATCAACATCCACGACACAGGTTGTGCGACCTTGATGGACACATTCTCCTTTAATGGTTAACACGTCGTCGAGTTTTCCTGCTTTAAGGTAGTTGATAGAGGATTGGAGCGTCACTACGTCTAGTCCTAGCGAGATGAGCACCAAACCACTAATCTGGTCGCAAAGGGTAAAGAGATAGCCACCGTGGGCATAGCCATAGTAGTTGAGCGACGAGTCCACTACTTTTGTGGTCACCACAACGTGACCATCTTTCATCTCTTTAATTTCATAATTTTCAAAAGCTGATATAGCATCAAAGTGAAAATCTTTCATCATTTCCTCCTGATATTTCAAACGACACTATGATACTACTTTTTATAGTACTGTGCAAGGATAAAGCTCCTAGTCTGGTAAGATTCCGACCTGTTCTACAAAGCGCATAAAGGCTGCCTGTCCTTGTTCCGTCTTCTTGTAAACTCCTGCATCCTCAAGCACACGCGCAAAGATAGCACCAACAGAGTCCTTGACGATTTCAAGAGCTTTTTCTTTATGTGTTATGTCTGGATATTGGTCTCTAAGTTGGTCTGCCCATTCCTGATGATAATCGGCAACCGTAACAGCTTCTCCTACAAGATAGCTAGCGACTTGCTCCACTTCTTCTTTCAGACGTGGTGGCAAGATTGCCAAGCCCATGACCTCAATCAAGCCGATATTTTCCTTCTTGATATGTTGGACATCCTTGTGGGGATGATAGATGCCATCAGGATGTTCTGCAGAAGTCTGATTGTCTCTCAAGACCAAGTCCAACTCAAACTGGCCATCACGCTTACGTGCAATCGGAGTGATGGTGTGATGTGGTGTCCCATCAGTCTCTGCCAAAATCTGCACACTTGGGTCTGAATACTGGCGCCATTCCTGCAAAATCTTATCAGCTAAGTTGATCAAATCTTCTTTGAAATCCGAGGTCAATCGAATCACTGACATAGGCCACTTGACAATTCCAGCCTTGACTTGCTCAAAACCAGCAAATCGGAAGGTCTTTTGCAAGGGAGCCAATTCCATAGGAAATACGTGACGGCCTCCCTGATAGTGGTCATGAGTTAGAATAGAGCCTCCCACAATCGGGAGGTCCGCATTAGACCCTGCAAAATATCCTGGAAACTGCTCTACGATAGCCAGCAGACGCTCAAAACTCTGACGACTGATAGCCATAGGACGATGCTGGCCATCTAAGAAAATACAGTGCTCATTAAAGTAAGCATAGGGCGAATACTGGAAGCCCCACTCCTGACCAGCCATTTCAAAGCGGATAATACGGTGATTGCTGCGAGCTGGGTGATTAACTCGACCATGGTAGCCCTCATTCTCTAGACAGAGCTGACACTGAGGATAATTACTAGCTTGCACCAACTTGGCCGCCGCAATCTCTTTCGGATCCTTTTCAGGCTTAGAGAGGTTGATGGTAATTTCAAGCTCTCCGTAATCAGACGGAACACGATAAGCGATATTTTTAGCAATGGCCTTGAGTTTGATGTAGTCATTTTTCTGACTGAGTTGGTAAAAATCCTCTATCGCCTGCTCAGGAGAGTGGGCATAGGTTTCCCAGAAGTCACGATTGACCTGACTCGGACAAGGAGTCACCAAGTCCATCAGTTCAGCACCAAGGATTTCACGCGCAGTCTGACTGTCCTCAATCGTCTCTAATCGAACCGCCTCCTCAACCAGCTGGTCCTTGAGGTCAATCAATTTATCCAGATTGGTCTCAACTTCCAAAACACCATCTCCCACTCGTGCCAAGACACGATTGGTCAGGTAGATTCGATCCATTTCCTCAAATGAACTTTCAGAAATGACATGTGTTACAAATTTATCTACTAAGGTCACTATAGAGCCTCCTTTGGACTAGTCAAGGATGCGAGTGCCACCTGCAACTTCAGCGATATAGAAGCTTGGAGCATAGCCAACTACTTCTTCGTAGTGTTTGCCTACAACTTCCTTAAAGGCCTCAACAGTATCTTTTTGCACCAAGGCAATGGCACAGCCACCAAAACCTGCCCCTGTCATACGAGCACCGAGAACACCTGCTTGTGCCCAAGCTGTGTGAACAAGAGTATCCAATTCCAAACCAGTTACTTCATAATCATGCTCAAGAGAAACGTGTGACGCATTCATCAAACGACCAAATGTTTCCAAATCACCTTCTTGAAGGGCTGCTTGCGCTTTAAGGGTACGTTGGTTTTCAAGCACAGCATGGCGAGCACGTTTCAAACGATTTTCATCTTTAATCAGATAGCTGTATTGGTCAAAGGTCCACTCATCCAATTCACCCAAGGTCTGAATATCTAAGGCAACTTGCAATTCTTCCACTGCTTTTTCACACTCAGCACGACGTTCATTGTACTTAGAGTCAGCCAATTCACGGCGTTTATTGGTGTTCATGATAACAACGACATTGTCCTTCAAATCAAGTGGCACCAAGTCGTATTCTAAAGTATTGGTATCTAAGTAAATAGCACGTTGGTCAGCTCCCATACCAATAGCAAACTGATCCATGATACCAGAGTTGACTCCGATAAAGTTATTTTCTGTTTGTTTTCCGATTTTAACCAAATCGAGACGCTCTAATTTTAAATCAAAGAGATGCTCTGCCACAACCCCTGTCAAAAGTTCCAAGGATGCTGAAGAAGACAAACCAGCACCATTTGGGATATTCCCATAAACATAAAAATCAAAACCTTTGTCAATCTCATGCCCAGCTTCTTGCAAGAAATGAAGAACTCCTTTTGGATAATTGGTCCAGTTGTGCTCTTTTTCAAACTTGAGATCCGCTAGAGGCACTTCGATAATGCCCTTGTCCTCAAAGTTAGCTGAGTAGAAACGTAAAACTTGGTCGTCACGCTTACGAGCTGCACCGTAAGTTCCCAAGGAAATAGCAACAGGAAAAACGTGCCCACCGTTGTAGTCTGTGTGCTCACCAATCAAGTTGATACGACCTGGTGAAAAGAATGTTTGGTCTGCTTCTTGACCAAAAACGGCAAAAAAGTCTTTGCGAAGGGCTTCAGCAGTAAGATGTTGTGTCATATGATTTCTCCTTTTACTGTCCGTTAAGTCATCTTAACGTGTAATCGTTTTCTTCTATTGTATCCAAGGGATTTCTCAAGGTCAATCCTTTTTACTAAAATTTTACTAAACTATCAGTAAAAAGCAGAAAAATATGATATACTAACCTAATCAAGGAGGATTTATGGCTACCTTAAAAGACATTGCACAGCTAGCCTCTGTCTCGATCGCGACCGTATCCCGTGTCCTCAATCGCGACCAGAGCCTATCTGTTACAGAAGAAACCAGACACCGTATTTTAACTGTTGCTGAAGAGTTGGGCTACACCAAGCACCTCAAGACAGGTGAGTCCCACAAGCCCAAGCAAAAGATTGCCATTATCCAATGGGTCAGCGAACAAGGGGAGCTGGACGACCTCTACTACTACCAGATTCGCCTAGGCATAGAAAAAAGAGCCCAAGAGTTGGACTATGATATCTTGCGCTATTTTAATGACCATCCTTTTACCCTAAGCGAAGAAGTGATTGGGATTCTCTGCATCGGAAAGTTTAGCCGAGCTCAGATTTCTGCCTTTGAAGAATACCAAAAGCCTCTTGTCTTTTTAGACAGCGATACTCTTTCACTAGGACACACCTGCATTATCACGGACTTTTATACTGCCATGAAACAGGTTGTCGATTATTTCCTCAGCCAAGGGTTGAATCGCATTGGAATTCTAACAGGTCTTGAAGAAACAACCGACCAAGAAGAAATCATTGAGGACAAGCGACTGGAAAATTTCAGAAACTACAGTCAAACAAAAGGAATCTATCATGATGAACTGGTCTTTCAAGGAAGCTTTACTGCCCAGTCTGGCTATGACTTGATGAAGGAGGCCATTCAGATCTTGGGAGACCAACTCCCGCCAGCATTTTTTGCTGCCAGTGATAGTTTAGCCATCGGTGCCCTCCGTGCCCTCCAAGAAGCTGGAATCAGCCTACCAGACCGTGTCAGCCTCATTTCCTTTAACGACACTAGTCTGACCAAGCAGGTCTATCCTCCCCTCTCCAGCATTACCGTCTATACCGAAGAAATGGGCCGAGCAGGTATGGATGTTCTTAACAAGGAAGTACTCCACGGTCGCAAAATTCCTAGCCTGACTATGCTGGGAACCAGACTGACTCTGAGAGAAAGTACCCTAAACCAAGAATAGGATAACATAAAAAAACGAATAGAGTTCTAAAACTCCTATTCGTTTTTTATTCGATCACAATCATAGACTTAATGGTCTTACGTTCATCCATATCTTTATAAGCTTGATCAATATCTTCTAATTTATAGCTTGAAGTAAAGACACGGCCTGGGTTGATATCGCCATCAAGAACGGCTTTTAGTAATACTTGTTTGTCATAAGTTGTGACAGAAGCTGGACCACCGCCGATTATTGTATTTTGTCCAAAGGTTGAGCCAATGGCACGATTTTCATAGTGCGGTACGCCAACAAAGCCCAAACGACCTCCATTATGGAGAACACCAAGAGCTTGATCAACCGCTGCTTCTGTTCCAACACACTCAAGTGCCGCGTCTGCACCACCACCTAGAATCTCACGGACTTTGGCAATTCCCTCTTGACCACGTTCAGCTACAACAGCTGTCGCACCTGACTCCAGAGCCATCTTTTGACGATCTTCATGACGGCTCATAAGAATAATTTGTGAAGCACCACGCATCTTAGCTGCGATGACAGCACATTGACCAACAGCCCCATCACCGATAACAACAACCTTATCCCCTTTTTGAACATTTGCAACACGCGCCGCATGGTAACCGGTCGGCATGACATCAGCAAGAGTCAAGAGGGATTTGAGCATACCTTCTGTATAATCAGAGGGCTGACCAGGAATTTTCACAAGTGCCCAATTAGCAAAGTGGAAACGGATATACTCAGCCTGGACACCACCTGACCAGTTGTTACCAGGATGGTTATCACACGAACCATCAAAACCAGCATGGCAAGCATCACACTGACCACAACCATGTGTGAAAGGGGCAATGACAAAGTCACCAGATTTTACTGTAGTAACGTTCTCACCAACTTCTTCGACAATTCCGATCGCCTCATGACCGCTATTTCTATGTCCTTCTTCGATTTCGGGATTCCGGTAACTCCAAAGGTCCGAACCACAAACGCAAGTACGGACAATGCGGATAATCACATCATCTGCTTCGATAATTTGCGGACGTTCAATGCTAGCAACTCCAACCTGGCCTGCCTTTGTATATACTGCTGATTTCATTTAAAATTTTCCTTCCTTGTAAAGTTTAATTTTGAGATTTAAGCGATTTAAAGCCACCTGTAACTGAGACAAGCGTTCCTCTAATTTTTTCTGTTCCTCTTCTAAAATACCAAGCCTCTCTTCTCTCGTTTCATCCCCCTTTTGGTATAGCGACATATAGTCAACTAAACTGTCCACAGAGACACCTGCCGAACGAAAACACTTAATAAATTCCAGTGCTTCTATATCCTGATCTTGAAAGTCACGAATCCCTGTCGCGGTACGAGTAATCGGTGGCACAAGACCAACCCGTTCATAATACCGAATCGTATCCGCTGAAATTCCCAACAAGTCACTAGCAGATTTAATATTCATAGGCTAACCTCCTCTCATTTCATTCACTGAGTTGAAATTATTCTAACTCACTTATCTTATTATATAACTTTGAGTTGACTCCAAGTCAAGCATTTTGCATCTAATCGAAAAATTTTACCATCAGCATTCATACATCTGGAATTTATACAATGCTCTTTTCTTACCAATCTTTTAACATATTTA